>NZ_JBNNVQ010000059.1:0-35993 GCF_050280625.1 Pseudomonas sp. NPDC089569 | reverse complement strand
GGTAAAGCGGCTACCGGTGATCGATTCATGAATGAAGGTTTCCCACCTGATACCCCGCGGTGTCCCGTCTACCATCGCGAGCTTGCTCGCTCCTACAGGGTCAGCTCAAATTGCCGCAAAAAATGTTCTGGTTTCCATCGGCCGGGTTTTCCCGAACCACCAGGACATAGCCTCCCGCCCTAAGCTTTTCCACCGGAACAGGCGCACTCTTCCAGAAATACTGATGCGCCGCCGACGAATAGAACCGTGCATTCGGACCGTCGTTCATGTCATAGGCCGGTTTCGCACCCAGGCTCGTACAGCTTCCCTGATAGATGTAGGCCTGCAATCGGCCCGGCAAGGCGCTGCCCTGAGGTTCGCCACTGACAGCGAACCAGAACGCAGTCGAATGACCGTCGGGCATCATGATGGATTGGGAAATGTTCCCGGTATTGATGGAAGTAGCGTTGAGGGGAACGTTGGTGACTTGACTGTCAGGCACTGTCGAGCACCCGAAGATCGACCCAGCCGCTACCACCAACGCCAGCGAAGATACGATTTTCATCGTGATACTCCCGCTTTGTAAGGATGCGTTGAAGTGATCCCCCAGTTGATTTTAGTTGCCGGGTAAATACAGGCATTTCTTCGGATAGTCGGTCAGTTTCACGCCTTTTACATAGGTGGCGTCAGCCCCTCCTTGCCTGCCGAAATCGACTGTGCTGTAAGCGCGCCATCCGCGCCCCGGGTGACGAATGTGACGATCTTCACGCCGACCTTGAGCAAGCTGCGATCACCGGGCAACAGATTCACGATCGGTACGTCTTCGGGCACCAGAATCTTCTGCTGACCGCCCTTGTAGTTGACCGTCAGCACCCGGCCATTGCTGACCACCAGATCGCCGACACTGCCGTTGGTCATGCTGCTGCCCTTGACCAGGTCAAATGGCCGATGCCCGTCACCGCTGCCGGCCAGTTCCGGCGGGAACACATGGACCTCCAGCGCCTTGAGGCTGCCATCGTCCTGGGCGATGGCTGCCGAACCGATGTAGCTGCCGGGCTTGATGTCTTCGATGTTGGCCAGGGTGACGGCGCGGACTTTGGTGTCATTGGTCAGGTTGACGACCACGTTGTCGCCGCCGTTGGTGTGCACTTGCAGTGAATCGGCACTGACTGCGGTGATCTCTCCACGCACGCCGATGCGCATCCCGGGCGGCTCTTGCGCCAGGGCCAGGCCTGCGCTGAAGAGGCCAATCAAGGCCATTGATAAGGCACTGCGAACCAACAAACGAAGCATCGCATTCATGGCAGTGGCTTCCGTTCTAAGCGTCGATAACAAACATAAGCACGCTATCGAACAATATGTAAGTGAATGTATCATCGCCCCGCGCTGATCCGACGCAAGGCTCACGGGTGAACGGCACAAGCCGCCAACCATTGCTCAACGGCATGATGACTATCACTCCAAATGGCTTCCGCGGCCGGAGGAAGCCCTCTAGCCTGCGCGCATTCCTTTTTGTTCTGCGAGACACCTGATGAATCCAGCAACCGACGCGCCACACGGCACCGCGACAATGACCCGTGGCATGGTCCTGCTGTTCGCTTTCTGTTGCGGCGCAATCGTGGCCAATATCTATTACGCGCAGCCGATCATCGGCCTGATTGCGCCGGACCTCGGCCTGAGCGGCAGCCTGGCCAGTTTCATCGTTTCGCTGACCCAGATCGGCTATGCCCTGGGGCTGTTCTTTCTCGTGCCCTTGGGCGATCTGCTGGAAAACCGCCGGCTGATGATCATCACCACCCTGGTGGCGATCGCCAGTTTGCTCGGCGCGTCGTTCACCGATCAGCCGAATGTCTTCCTGTTGATTTCGCTGTTGGTAGGCTTCAGTTCGGTGTCGGTACAGATTTTGATTCCGCTGGCCGCGCATCTGGCGCCGGAGGAATCCCGTGGTCGCGTGGTGGGCGGGATCATGGGCGGGTTGCTGTTGGGCATTCTGCTGGCGCGACCGGTGTCCAGCGTGATCGCCGACCATTTCGGCTGGCGGGCAATGTTTGTCATCGCCGCCGTGCTGATGGCCGCCATCAGCATGGTGCTGGCCCTGACCATTCCCAAGCGCCAGCCAGACCACAGCGCGTCCTATGGCCGATTGCTGGGTTCCTTGTGGACGCTGCTGCGCCAACAACCGGTATTGCGCCAGCGCGCGTTTTACCAGGGCTGCATGTTCGCCACGTTCAGCCTGTTCTGGACGGCGGTGCCGCTGGAGCTGGCACGCAATCATGGCCTGTCGCAATCGCAGATCGCCCTCTTCGCGCTGGTCGGCGCCATTGGCGCCGTCGCAGCGCCCGTTGCCGGACGTCTGGCCGATGCCGGTCATACGCGCGTCGCCAGCCTGCTGGCCCTGCTGTTCGCCAGCCTCAGCTTCCTGCCGGCCTTCATCCACCCCGCCTACAGTGTCATCGGCCTGGCCGTGACCGGCGTGGTACTCGATTTCTGCGTGCAGATGAACATGGTGCTTGGCCAGCGTGCGGTCTACGCACTCGATGCCAAAAGCCGCAGCCGTCTGAATGCGCTGTACATGACCAGCATCTTTATCGGCGGTGCCTTCGGCTCCTCGGTGGCCAGTGCGGTGTACGAGCATGGCGGCTGGTTGTGGATCGTGGTGGTCGGCAGTGCGTTTCCGTTGCTGGCGCTGCTGCGGTTTTTGAGTGTTTCGCAGAGGCCTGCTTTGGCTGCACTGTAGGAGCGAGCAGGCTCGCGATGGTCGTCAACGAAAACGCGGGGAACCTGATGCGCCCCGGTGTCCCGTCTACCATCGCGAGCATGCTCGCTCCTACAGAACCAAAGGCCCTGATGTTTTCTAGAGCACGCACCCATCGAATCCAACCCTGACACAAGCCGGCAAGTCTTGGCGATGCTCGATCAACCATTGATCAAGCGTATGCCCGACATGGGTCAGTACCGCCGAATCAGGCCGTAATTCATCGATGCAGCGCAAGGCCAGGTTCAAATCGTTGTGGTTGCGTGGTGCCTGGGGTTGCGGTGGCATGGAGCAGTCGAGCACCAGCACATCCAATGGCTGGCGTTGCAGCCATGCCGTGGTGGCCTGCGGCAGGCCGACGGTGTCGGTGAGGTAGGCGATGCGCCGCCCTTCACCTTCCAGCAGGTAGCCGAGGGTGGGTTTGGAGTGCAGCAGTGGCAATGCCGTGACACTCAACGGGCCGAAGCGGCGAGTTTGAAACGCCTCGAACGGTTGGCTGAAATCAAGAATGCCAGGGTGCTTGTAAAGGTCGGCCAGGCCTTCCGGGTCGACCGGGCCGTGCACCGGGATTGTCAGGCCCTGGCCCCAGCGCAGGTGCAACAAGCCCTGGGCATGATCGGCGTGGTAATGGGTCTGGAGGATGCCACTGAAGCTTCGCGGCGCGAAGCGTTCAGTGAGATCGGGCAGACCGCTGTCGATCAGCCAGCGCTGGTCGCCACACTCGATCAGCGCACAACAGGGTCGGCGACGCAGCTGTTCGTCCCGACGGGCGCGGTTGCAGGCGATGCATTCGCAGCCGTAGACCGGGACTTGACGGGCGTCGCCGGTGCCCAGCAACGTCAGGCGCATGCGGCGGGCTCGTCGAGGCAGGCCAGCAGACGCTCGACCGTATGCTCCAGCGCCCCGGAGTTATCGAGTACATGCACCCCCGGATCATCGCTCAACAGGCGCTCGCTGAAACGGGCATTGCGCGCCAGTCGCTGATCGATTTCGACCAATGATTCACGCCCGCGCGCCAACAGGCGTTGGCGCAGCACTGCCGGGTCCACGGTCAGCAGCACCGCCAGAACTTCCGGATAACGCTCACGGGTTTGCGGCAGATGCCCCCGTGAGCCGTTGACCAGGACATCGTCCCCTGCCGCCAGCCACTCGTCGATTTCCCGAGGGATACCATAGGCCAGCCCATTGGCCTGCCAGCTCAGGGCAAAGGCGCCCTGGGCCTGCATCTGTGCGAATTGCTCCGGGCTGACACCCTGCGCCGCCTCCCCCACCGCTTCCGCCGATCGGGTGATGACCCGTCGCACGATACGGCAGCGGCGTTCAGCCAACTGGGTGCGCGCAGCATCCAGCAGGCTGTCCTTGCCCGAACCGGAAGGTCCGATGAGATAAATCAACCTGCCCGCCATCAAAACACCCTCTTCGCTTGTCGCCATACTTGCTGGACCACCGGCAAGCCGTCCTGACTGCGTGCCTGCACCAGGTCGGCGCGCATGCCCGGTGCGATCTCGCCACGGTCGCTCAGGCCGGCGGCCCGCGCCGGATTGAGACTGACCATGCGCACCGCTGCGGCCAGGTCGATCCGCTGGCTTTGCGCTGCCAGGGCAAAGGCCGATTGCAACAGGCTGGCCGGGTAGTAATCGCTGGACAGGATATCCAGCAAGCCTTCGGCGGCCAGTTCCGCGGCGGCCACGTTACCCGAGTGCGATCCGCCGCGCACGATGTTCGGTGCGCCCATCAGCACCTGCATGCCTCGCTCGCGACAGCCGCGCGCGGCCTCGGCGGTGGTCGGGAACTCGGCGATGGTCATGCCGTAGCGCGCCGACTCCTCGACATGGGCCAGGGTCGCGTCGTCATGGCTGGCCACCGACAGGCCAAGGGCCAGGCAGTGTTCGACAATCGCCGCGCGATAACGGTCGCTGTACTGCCGGGAGTTGGCCATTTGCAGGGTGATGAATTCATCCATTTGCGTGGTGGTCAGGTGGTACTTGCCCATGTAGTACTCACGGTACTTGGATTCCAGTACGAATTGGCGCTGGCCCGGCGAGTGGTCCATCACCGACACCAATTGCACCAGCGGGTTTTCCACCAGATCGCGGAACACGCTGAGGGTATCGGGGTGGCACAACTCGCAGCGCAGGTGCAGGCGGTGGTCGGCACGGGTCAGCCCGGCGTCGCAGGCCCTGGAAATCGCGTCGAGCATCGCCGGCAGCTTCTGCATGCGATTGCCCTTGGGGTTCACATCGCCGATGGACACCGCGTCGAACACCGTGGTGATACCGGCCGCGATGATTTGCGCATCGTGGCTCAACACCGCCGGCACCGAGGGCCAATCCACGCCGGGACGCGGAGTCATGTGGCGTTCCAGGTTGTCGGTATGCAACTCCACCAGGCCGGGCAGCAGATAATCACCGTTCAGATCCAGTGCCTGGGGCAAGCGGCTCGGGCCGTCGGCCACCTCGGCAATCACACCGTCACGCAGTACCACGGTGCCATAGAACACGCGATCAGCGGTGACCACTTGAGCGTTACTGAGGATCTGTTCAACGGACATCGGCAAATTCCTTCTGGTTCATTGCGGCTGGAGTCATGTCGAGATGGCGATCGGCGACCGCTTCGCGGGCGACACGGTCATGGAAGATGCCGATCAGCGCGGCACCGGCCTGTTTGGCTTCATTGATCAGTTCCAGCACCACCTGACGATTGCTGTCGTCCAGCGAAGCCGTGGGTTCATCGAGCAACATCACCGGCCACGCGACCATGAAGCCGCGGGCGATGTTGACCCTTTGCTGTTCGCCACCGGAAAACGTACCGGGCGCCAGTTGCCACAAACGCTGTGGAATGTTCAGGCGGGTGAGCAGTTCCTCGGCGCGCGATTGGGCCAGGTGCCGGGACCAGCCTCGGGCCAGCGCCGGCTCCATCACCACGTCCAGGCAGGCCACCCGGGGGATCACCCGCAGGAACTGGCTGACATAACCGAGGGTGCGCTGGCGAACCTGGAGAATGTCCCGCGGCCGGGCCCCTACCAATTCCAGCCACTGGCCGTCGTGCTGCACGCGGATGCTGCCGCCGGCCGGCAGGTAGTTGCCGTACAGGGTGCGCAGCAAGGTGCTTTTGCCCGCGCCGGACTGGCCGTGCAGCACCAGGCATTCGCCGCCCGCCACGCTGAAACCCACTGCGCGCAGGACATTGAGAACCACGCCATTTTGTTGATGCAAGGTGAAGGTTTTCGAGAGGTCGCGGACTTCGATCAAGGTATTCATCGCTCGTTTTCCACAGTTGGACGGGGCTTCACGGCTGCAACACCGAAGACACCAGCAGTTGCGAATAAGGGTGCTGCGGGTCGTCGAGGATCTGGTCGGTCAGGCCGGTTTCCACCACTCGCGAACGGCGCATCACCATCAAGCGATCGGCCAGCAATCGCGCCACCGCCAGATCGTGGGTGACGATCACCACCGCCAGGTCCAGCTCGCGCACCAGGCCACGCAACAGGTCGAGCAAGCGAGCCTGTACCGAGACGTCGAGGCCGCCGGTGGGCTCGTCCATGAACACCAGGCGCGGGCTCGAGACCAGGTTGCGGGCGATTTGCAGGCGCTGCTGCATGCCGCCGGAGAAAGTGCGTGGCAAGTCATCGATGCGCTGCGGATCGATTTCCACCTGGCTCAACCAGTCGAGACCGGCGCCGCGCAGTTGCTGGTAATTGCGCACACCTTGGGCCATCAGGCGCTCGCCGATGTTGGCCCCCGCCGACACGCCCATGCGCAGGCCGTCCCGCGGGTTCTGTTCGACAAAGCCCCACTCGGTGCGCAGCAAGGTGCGGCGCTCGGCTTCACTGGCGCTGTACAGGTCCAGCCAGTGGTCCTGTTTGTCGCGGTAACCGACGTGGCCGCATTGGGGCGGCAAGCGCCCGCTGAGCAGCGAAAGCAACGTCGATTTCCCCGAGCCGGACTCGCCGACAATCCCCAGCACTTCACCGGGATACAAGTCGAAGCTGACACCCTGGCAACCCTTTTCCGGGCCGTACAACAGCGTCAGGTCACGCACGCTGAGTAAAGGCTCGGTGGACACGGACAACTCGTTTTTCAGCGCCTGGTTCATTGGCCCTGCTCCTGCTGGCTGACGCGCTGGGCGCAGTAGTAAGTGTCGGAACAGACGAAGCGCTGGGTGCCGGCGTCGTCGATGATCAACTCGTCGAGGAACGACTCACGGCTGGCGCAAATGGCGCAGCATTCCTCCCATTTCTGCACTTCGAAGGGGTGATCCTCGAAGTCGAGACTGGTGACTCGGGTGTAAGGCGGCACCGCGTACAGGCGCTTTTCCCGTCCGGCACCGAACAACATCAGCGCCGGGCTCATGTCGAGTTTCGGGTTATCGAATTTGGGAATCGGCGACGGGTCCATCACGTAGCGTTCGTCGACCATCACCGGGTAGGCATACGCGGTGGCGATGTGACCGAAGGTGGCGATGTCCTCGTACAGCTTGACGTGCATCACCCCGTAATCGTTGAGGGCATGCATGGTCCGGGTTTCGGTCTCCGAGGGTTCGATAAAGCGCAGCGGCTCGGGAATCGGCACCTGGTAAACCATGATCTGGTCGGCGTGAAGCGGTGTTTCAGGGATGCGGTGACGAGTCTGGATCACGGTCGCATCCGGGGTGATCTCGGTGGTCGCGACACCGGCGGTGCGAGCGAAAAAGCGCCGGATCGACACCGCGTTGGTGGTGTCGTCCGCGCCCTGGTCGATGACCTTGAGCACGTCATCGTCGCCCAGGATCGCGGCGGTCAATTGCATGCCGCCAGTGCCCCAGCCGTACGGCAACGGCATTTCGCGCCCGCCGAACGGCACCTGATAACCGGGGATCGCCACGGCCTTGAGCAGGGCGCGACGGATCATGCGCTTGGTCTGCTCGTCCAGGTAGGCAAAGTTGTACGCCGCGTCGCGTTCCGGCGCCTGGTTCAGGTCATTCATCGTTGCTGCCCTCGGCAGGTTTGTGCAGGTTGCTGCGCAGTTTGCGGATCAGTTCCAGTTCGGCCTGGAAGTCCACGTAGTGAGGTAGCTTGAGGTGCGAGACAAAGCCGGCGGCCTCGACGTTGTCGCAGTGCATCAGCACGAACTCTTCCTGCTGCGCCGGGGATTCGATCTCTTCGTTGTACTCCTTCGCACGCAGCGCGCGATCGACCAGCGCCATGCCCATGGCCTTGCGTTCGGCATGCCCGAAGGCCAGGCCATAACCGCGGGTGAACTGCGCCGGCTCGCTGGCCGAGCCGACGAACTGGTTGACCATCTCGCACTCGGTGACTTCGATACAGCCCAGGTTGATCGGGAACCCAAGCTCCTCGGGATCGATCCAGACCTCGACTTCACCGATACGGATTTCCCCGGCAAACGGGTGGTTACGGCCATAGCCACGCTGAGTGGAATAGCCCAGCGCCAACAGGAATCCCTCGTCACCACGGGCCAGGGCCTGCAAGCGCTCGGCGCGACTGGCGGGCAGTTCCAGCGGATCGCGGGTGATGTCCGCCACGCTTTCACCGCTGTCGCATTCGTTCTTGATCAGGCCTTCCTGGGCGAGCAGACCGAGCACCCGCGGGCACGGTTCCTGGCTGGCATCCGGGCTGACCTGCGGCCCTGGATACTCACCTTCGGCCAGCAGGGCAAAATCCAGCAGGCGATGGGTGTAATCGAAGGTCGGCCCCAGCAACTGCCCACCGGGTACATCCTTGAAGGTGGCGGACAGACGTCGGCTGAGTTGCATGTTCGACGTGTCGATCGGCAGGCTCGGGCTGAAGCGCGGCAACGTGGTGCGGTAGGCACGCAACAGGAAAATGGCTTCCACCAGGTCCCCTGCCGCTTGCTTGATGGCCAGTGCCGCCAGTTGTTCGTCGTACAGCGAGCCTTCGCTCATCACTCGCGCGACCGCCAGCGGCAATTGCTGACGAATCTGCTCGACACTCAGCTCGCTGACCGAAGTATCGCCCCGGCGCTTTTTCGCCAGCAGGCGGTGGGCATTGTCGATGGCCTGTTCGCCACCCTTGACGGCTACGTACATCAGACACGCTCCTGTGCGATACGGGTGACCCGCGTGCTGCGCGGCAGACCGATGAGGTCGTGACCGGCGGCGAAGAAAAGATCCAGCCCCCGTGGGAACGGATTGCGCCGCAGGCGTTCGTCCCAGAAATCGTCTTCCACAGGCAAAGCGACAACCTGTTCGGTTTCGATGCCCGGCCCGCGCCAGGCCAATGCCTGGCCTCCGCCCAGATCCGGCAGTTGAACCAGCAAGGTGCAGGACTGATCGGGGTAGCGATCGTTACCCTGGTCGAAGCCGCCGAGGTCCGGCAGATCGTCGCCGGCGAGCAAGGCAAACCGCGCGTCCTCGCGGTTGACGGTCAGCGGGCAACCACAATGGAACGCCAGGTTGGCGCGGATCAGCGGCGTGTCGAACGACGGCGCCAGCCACAGCGGCGTATCGACATCCAGTAATGCCAGGCACAGCGCGTAGGTCGCGGGCGCCAACCCCTCCAGATGAGGTGCGGCGTGCAGTGTCTGGATCGAACCGGGCCCCGCCAATGCCTTGAGTGCCGCGCGAAATCCGCGCTGGGCGTCGAGCACCGGGTCGGCGAACGCCGGTTGCAACAGCTGTGCGTTCATCAGTTTTCTCCTCGCACGAGGGTGAAGAATTCCACTTTGGTGGCGGCGGTTTCTGCCGCTTTTTGCGCCCGACGTTCGGCCTGGGCCAGGGCCAGCGGTGCAATCAATTGATCGAGCCAATGCCGCTGCTGTGCGCCCTGCAGATGCGCGTCGGCCAGGGCGGCCAGTTCGGCATGCGCCTTGTCGCGACCGGCCAGGTAGCTGTAACCGGTGCGGCCATCGGCCAGGCGCACCACGCAGCGGGTCACGGTCATTTCACCGACGTTGAACGGCGCACCGTTGCCGCCCATGCGACCACGCACCAGGGTCATGCCGATTTCCGGGGCGCGAATCAGTTGGTACTCGACGTCGCGCAACGCGGCTTCATGGCGTTGCAATTCACTGCGGCGGGCGCAGGCCAGCACGCCGATCCAGTGCTGGCGCGCGGTGTGAGAAGCAGGGTTCATCAGAGAGTTCTCCATCAGGTGACGACCTGGTACTGGAAGCGATCCGAACGGCTGGTGGACTGGGCCAGCTCCACCGCACGGCCGTCCTGGTCGCGGGAAAGGGTGAAGACGCTCAGCGCCGGCAGATGCCGGGGCATCATCAACAACGCGGCTTCTTCGCGGTTGGGCAAACGGGCGCCGATCAGGCTCAGGGTGCGGGTCAGCGGCAAGCCCCGCTCACGCAGGTACTGACGCAGGGAACCGCCGGTGTAGTCCGCCAGCAAAGGCGCATGGCTGGCGCAATAACGATGACGGATCAGGCTGACCGGTTGCTGGTCGAGCTTGCGCAAGGTCTGCAATTCGATCATGGGGGCCATTTCGGCGATGCCCAGGTGCTGCGCTTCTTCACGGCTGGCAAAGCAGTAACGACGCTTGAGCAGTACCGCTTCGACGCCCAGCCCCTGGGCCGACAGCGACTGGCTGTAGGCACTATCGGCGGCCATCGGGTAAATCAGCGGCCGTTCCAGCACCTGGGTGCCCTTGCCCTGGCGCCGCAACAGGCTGCCTTCGAACACCAGTTCGTCGATGGCGCGGCGCAAGGTGTGACGGTTGACCCCGAAGCGCTCGGCCAACTGCACCTCTGCCGGCAGGAAGTCTCCGGCGCTGTAGTCAGCCAGTTCGCGGCGCAGGATATCGGCGAGTTCGCGATACACCGGCTCATCTTGTCTAGACAACTGCATGCTTTAAAAAAGCGCCCGCAGGCACCCCTCCGAAAATCAGATGAACTGCTTGCGCAGGCGTTGCGAGAGAACGTCGATAAGGCTCACCACGAAGATGATCACCAGCAAAACGGCGCAGGTCTGAACAAACTGAAAGGCGCGGATGTTTTCCCAGAGAATCACCCCGATCCCACCGGCACCGACCATCCCCACCACCGTCGCCGAGCGCACGTTGGCTTCGAAGCGATAGAGCGCGTAGGACACCCACAGCGGCATCACTTGCGGGATCACGCCGTAGATCACTTCCTGCAAGGCGCTGGCACCCGTGGCGCGAACCCCTTCCACCGGCCCCGGATCGATGGCCTCGACCGCTTCGGCGAACAGCTTGGCGAGAACGCCCGTGGTGCTGATCCACAACGCCAGCACCCCGGCAAACGGCCCCAGCCCCACCGCCACCACAAACAACATGGCGAACACCATTTCGTTGATCGAACGGAAGGCATCCATGACCCGGCGCAACGGTTGATGAATCCACCAGGGCGTGATGTTTTCCGAACAGAGGATGCCCAGCGGCACCGAGCAGACAATGGCCAGCACCGTGCCCCAGAGGGCGATTTGTACGGTGATGAGCATTTCCTTGAGGTAGGCGCGCCATTCATGGAAGTCCGGCGGGAAGAAGTCCGCGGCGAATGTCGCCATGTTTCCCGAGTCGCGGTACAGCGCCATCGGGTTCATTTCGGCGCCGTGCCAGGCCCAGGCCAGCAGGACCAGGAACAGGCCCCAACCGGCGTACTGTGGCCAGGTTCGTTTGCCAACTGCTTCAGCGTGCAGAGTGGTCATAAAATTCTCGAAGTCATTCCTGACCTGTAGGAGCGAGCACGCTCGCGATGGTGGTCAACGATTACGCGGGAAACCTGAATTAACGCGGCGCCCATGCGTTCATCGCGAGCTTGCTCGCTCCTACAGGGGATAGGCCTTAGCCGTTGGCGGCGGTTTTTGGGGCCAGTTCGTTGATGCGCTCTTGCAACTTGGCCAGTTCGGCATCGATCTCGGCCAGGCGCCTGGCCTTGTCGGCAGCCTCAAGCTTGGTGTCGGCATCGACGGTGGTGCGTTGCTTGAACAGTTCCAACTGGCGGATCGGCAGCAACTGGTCATCGCTGGACTTGAGGAACTTGCCCAACTGCATGCCCGCGAGCACCGCTTTCTCGGAGTCCGTGTCGCCATAGCTGAAGATGAAATCGCGGATCTTGGTCTTCTCGCCATCGCTCAGGCTCTTGCTCCAGACCAGCGGATCGGCGGGGATCAGCGGCGACTTCCAGATCACCTTGAGCATGGCAGCCTTGTCCGGCTGGGTGACTTCCAGGCGATCCCAGCTTTCGGTGTTGAAGGTCGCCACATCCAGTTGCCCTTTGGCCACGCTCAGCGCATTGACTTCATGGCTGGAGTTGAGGGTGCGCTTGAACGCGGTGGCCGCATCGACGTGGTTCTTGGCGAATACGTAGTAGCCCGGCACCAGGTAGCCCGATGTGGAGTTCGGGTCGCCGTTGCCGAAGGTCAGGTTCTTGGCATTTTTCAACATGTCGTCAACGGAGTTGATCGGGCTGTCCTTGCGCGCGATCAACACGCTCCAGTAACCGGCGGCGCCGCTGGCGGCTGCGGTCTGGGCGAAGATTTCGCCGTTGGAGCGATCCACCGCTTCGATGGCGGCCTTGTTGCCCAGCCACGCGACGTCGACCTTGTTGAAGCGCATGCCCTGGATCAGGCCGGCATAGTCAGAGGCGAACGTGGCGTTGACCTTCAGGCCGGTTTTCTTCTGCATGTCATCGAGAAACGGCTGCCAGATACTCTTGAGGTTCTGCGACGACTCGGTGGACATGATGCCGAAGTTGATGGCTTTTTCTTCTGCCTGGGCGGTACCCAGCACACAGGCTGCAAGCAGTGTGGCACCTGCAAAAACGCGACCGATACGGTTCAACATGGAAGGGTTTCCTGGGGATGAACGGTTGGGGGAAGAAGGATTTTTCACGCGTGTTTCAGCACCAGCCGGGGTGCGGCCTCGGCAGGACGAATGTGCTCGGAACACAGGAGGCTGGTGTCGATGCCCGCCCCATACAAATCATTGAGGAACTGGCCGCTCAGCTCGCCGGCACGACCATCGAAATGAATCCGCCCACCCTTGAGCGCCACGGCACGTGGGCAATAGCGAGTGGCGTAGTCCACTTGATGCAGGGTCACGACCACAGTCTTGCCGTCACGGCGATTGATGTCGGCAAGAATCTCCATGACCTTGCGCGCCGACTCGGGATCGAGCGAGGCAATCGGCTCATCCGCCAGGATCACCTCGGCACGCTGGGTCAAGGCACGGGCAATCGCCACGCGTTGCTGTTGTCCGCCGGACAGGGTCGAGGCGCGTTGCGCGGCCAGATCGGCCAGGCCGACGCGATCCAGCGACTCGAGGGCGAAGCGTTTTTCCTCGGCATTGAACAGGCCCAGGCTGCCACGCCAGCGCGGCATGCGCCCCAGGCAACCGAGCAGCACGTTGTCGAGCACGCTCAGGCGATTGACCAGGTTGAATTGCTGGAAGATGTAGCCGATGTCCGCCCGCAAGCGCCGCACCTTGCCATTGAGCCGTCCGCTGGCCTGCACTTCCCGACCCAGCACCTTGACGCTGCCGCCGTTGTTGCGATCGCAGCAGGCCAGGCCCGCGAGGTGGCGCAACAACGTGGATTTACCGGAGCCGGAAGCGCCGATCAGCGCGACCATCTCACCGGCCGCAATGGTCAGTTCGAGATCGACCAGTGCGGTTTTACGCGCAAAGGTCTTGTTCAGATGATCGACATGGATAGCTGCGTTCATGGGCTTCTCTGTCTGGTTGAACAGCCGTCCGTGGCCGCATTTGAGTTCAACCGACTTTAGGCATGGGCCATGTCAGCGCTATGACTTGTACAAGTCGCCGGATTAACCATTTGATGAAGGTTTTGTGAAAGGTTGAGCTGGCGGGTGCGGTGAAGAAACTGTGGGAGCGAGCCTGCTCGCGATGGCGTTGTGTCAGTCGACATCATCGTTGCCTGTCACAACGCCATCGCGAGCAGGCTCGCTCCCACAAGGTTTTTCAGCGCCCACAAAAAAGGCGACCCGAAGGTCGCCTTTGCTTTACTGCCCGAATTGTCGTCCCAAACCACCCGGAACGCCGTGGATATCCGTCTCCTCCCACGGCCCTTTCGGACTGATCGAGCGGCTCCAGCCGTTGTCCCAGCGGTAGTAGGTGCGCTGGCGGTAGAAGGTGTTGGGCTGGTCGTCGAGGACATAGACGCCCAGTTTCGGGTCCCAGTGGCTGTTGCCACCCGGCGGCGGCGCGAAGCTGGCCGAGGTGCGTGGCAGCGGTTTGGCCGGTTTGCTCGGGGTAGCCGGTTTGCCTGGTGCCGTCGATGGCACCGGTTTGCTGCCCGGCTGCGATGGCGGGACCGGCGTTCGACTCGGGTATTCCGGCTGTTGGACCGCACAGGCGCTCAACCCCAAAACGAGGCTGAGCAGAGTGATACGAGCAATGGCGGTCATGAAGGCGTTTCCTGTTATTTGTCCGGGCTGTCGATGGTCAGGTTCTGCGGCGCGGTGGTGCTGCTTGCCAAAGGCTCGCTGCGTCCTACCCATTCGCCTGCCGTCGGTTGGCCGGCACGGGAAACGCGCGCAACCAGTTGGACTTCAGGAAAGTTCGACAGTTTCAACTGCGGCATCATTGCGTCGGCATCGCCCAGCTCGACGGTCGCCGGCAGATCCGCCACCGTCAGGCGCTTGGCCGCCAGCGGCGCGGGTGGGCCGGAGGTGGCACGGGCAAAAATGAAGACGCTGTCTCCAGGCTGGACCCTGGCTTTGAGGTCAGCGGACAGTTCCACACGGACCTTGAGCATCGCAGCAGCCTTGGCCACCGGTGCAGGCGCTACCTTGCCGCCACTGGCCAACAGTTTTTCCGTGGCCCGCTGTATGCCGCCCTGCAAGGCGACACGGGACTTGTCGTCCGGCGGCAACTGTTCCATCAAGCGGTTCCAGTAATCGATGGCCTCCTGATAGTGCTGGTCTTCGAACGCCGCGATCCCCAGCAGCCCCAGGCTGGTGACTTCTTTGGGATCCGCCTTGAGCGCTTCATCAGTGAGCGCCTGGACCTTGTCGGACCACTTCTTGCCATCCGCGAAGTACTGGGCCTGCGCCCACTGCCCCAGCAATTCGGGTTGGCGGCCTGCAAGGTTGACGGTCCGTTCGAAGATTTTCGCAGCGTCCCCCGGACGATCCTGGGTCATATAGGTGCGTCCCAGGAAATACAGCGCTTCGGCAGATTCAGGTTGTGCCGCGACCGCGCGCTCAAGCCGTCGGGTCATTTCCTCCATCGATTGCGGTGCCTGGGCGAATTCGCGCGTCAGCTCGACTTTGTCGCTGGCGCCGAAATGCAGGTACAGGCCCAGGCCCAGCACCGGGACCAATATCGCTGCCAGCAGGGGCGCCGGTTTGCCCAGGCGCGAGACCCGCGGTGCCGCGCTGCCTTCGGTGTCAGCCAGCAGTTCGCGCGCGGCCTCGGCACGCCCGGCGTCCATTTGCGCCGCATCGAGAACGCCCTCTTCCTGCTGAGCCTGAAGCTCAGCCACGCGTTCCTGATACAACGCCACGTTCAGGGCAGTACGATCCTCTTCGAGCTGGGCGCGACGACCGCGCAGAACAGGGATCAGCAGAAAACTCAGGGCCACCAGAAGCAGCAGACCTGCAGCGAGCCAGAAATCAATCATTCTTGGTGTTATCCAACAGGTGGTCGAGGCGCTCGCGCTCCTCGGCGGAAAGCTCATCCCGGGTGACTGCGCGTTGCACGCGACGGCGGCGGACGATCACGGCAATGACCACAAAACCGCCCAGCAACAGGCCGGCCGGTCCGAACCAGAGCAGAGCGGTCTTGGCACTCAGGGCCGGTTTGTAGCGGACGAAATCACCGTAGCGGTCGACCATGAAGTCGATGATCTGCTGATTGTCCTTGCCCTCGCCGAGCATGCGGTAAATCTCTTTGCGCAAATCGGCGGCAATGGGGGCATTGGAATCGGCAATGTCCTGGTTCTGGCACTTGGGGCAACGCAGTTCCTTGGTCAGCTCGCGGAAACGCTCGCGATCCCCTTCCTTGGCGAACTCATAGGTATCGATGGCCGCATGGGCCACCCCGGCCATGCTCAAGCCCAAAGCGACGGCAGCGATCCAGCGCTTCATGGCTTGGCCTCGTCGACCAGCGCCTGATACTTGGCGGCCAGTTTTTCACGCCAGACCTGATCGTCGATCACCCCGACGAACTTGTCGCGGATGATGCCCTTGGCATCGATGAAGAAGGTTTCCGGGGCACCATAGACACCGAGGTTCAAGCCCAGGGTGCCGGCATCGTCGCGAATGTTCAGTTGATAAGGGTTGTGGAACTCCGTCAGCCACTTCAAGGCGTCGGCATTGACGTCCTTGTAGTTGATGCCAAGGATCACCACGCCTCGCTCGGCCAGTTTGTTCAGTACCGGGTGTTCGACCCGGCAGGAAATGCACCAGGTGCCCCAGACGTTGACCAATGCCGGCTTGCCGAGGATATCGTCACGCGTCAGGGTCTTGTCGCCCTGCACCGCCGGCAGGGAAAACGCCGGGAAAGGTTTGCCGATCATTGCCGAGGGCAATTCGGCAGGGTCCAGGTACAGGCCGCGATACAGGAAAACAGCGACCACCAGAAAAATCGCCAGTGGCAACAGCATCAACCATCGTTTCATGCAGTGGCTCCATCCATGCCCAGTGCTTCGCGCACCCGGCTTTTTACCTTGACCCGATAACGTCGATCCAGCGCCGCGAGCAAACCACCGAGGCCTGTGAGCAAGCCGCCGAACCAGATCCAGCGCACGAACGGTTTGACGTGTACGCGAACAGCCCAGGCGCCATCGCCCAACGGTTCACCCAGGGCGACGTAGAGGTCGCGGGTGAAACCGGCGTCGATCCCGGCTTCGGTCATCATCGAGTTCTGCACGGTGTAGAGGCGTTTTTCCGGATGCAACACGGTGACTTCCTGGCCATCGCGGATCACACGGATGGTGCCTTTATCGGACGTGAAGTTCGGGCCTTCGACGTGTTTGGCGCCTTCGAACACGAAGTGGTAACCGGCCAGGTCCACGGATTCGCCCGGTGCCAGGCGCAGGTCGCGCTCGGCGCTGTTCTGGCTCGACAGCACGACGCCCAGGGCGCAGACCGCGATGCCCAGGTGCGCCAGTTGCATGCCCCAATAGCTGCGGGTCAGGGTCGGCAGTCCCTGGATCAGGCCCTTGTGGCGGGTCTTGTCGAAGATGTCGCGTACACCGGCCAGCAACACCCAGGCCGCAAGCAGGAAAGTCGCCAGCACCGCCCAGTTGAAATCACCGTAGGCCACGCCGGCCACCACGGCCAATGCGGCGCTGCCGATCAGAACCGGGGTCAGCATGCTCGACAGCCATTTGAGCGGGGTGTCTTTCCAGCGCACGATCACACCGACCGCCATCACCAGCATCAGCAATGCCATCAGCGGAATGAACAACGCATTGAAGTACGGCGGGCCGACCGACAGCTTGGCGCCGGTCGTGGCATCGAGAATCAGCGGGTACAGGGTGCCCAGCAGGATCATCGACGCCGCCACCACCAGCACCAGGTTATTGCCCAGCAGCAGGGTTTCCCGGGACCAGAGATTGAAGCCGACCTGGCTCTTGACCACCGGCGCGCGCACGGCGAACAGCGTCAGAGAACCGCCGACCACGAACAACAGGAAAATCAGGATGAACACGCCGCGCTCCGGATCGGAGGCAAAGGCATGCACCGACGTCAGTACGCCGGAGCGCACGAGGAAGGTGCCCAGCAGGCTCAGCGAAAACGCAGCGATGGCCAGCAACACGGTCCAGCTCTTGAACACGCCACGCTTTTCCGTGACGGCCAGCGAGTGAATCAGCGCGGTGCCTACCAGCCAGGGCATGAAGGAAGCGTTTTCCACCGGGTCCCAGAACCACCAGCCACCCCAGCCGAGTTCGTAGTAGGCCCACCAGGAGCCGAGGGTGATGCCGATGCCCAGGAATGCCCAGGCCACGATGGTCCATGGACGCGACCAGCGTGCCCACGCTGCATCGAGGCGACCGCCCAGCAAGGCGGCGATGGCGAAGGCGAAGGCCACGGAGAACCCGACGTAACCCATGTACAGCATTGGCGGGTGCACGATCAGGCCGATGTCTTGCAGCAACGGGTTAAGGTCGCGACCGTCCGACGGGATCTGCGGCAGGATACGAACGAACGGGTTGGACGTGAGGATCAGGAACAGCAGAAACCCGGTGCTGATCATGCCCATCACCGCCAGCACCCGCGCCAGCATCTCTTGCGGCAATTGCCGGGAAAACACCGACACGGCGAAGGTCCAGCCCCCAAGGATCAGTGCCCACAACAGCAACGAGCCTTCATGCGCCCCCCAAACGGCGCTGAACTTGTAGTACCAGGGCAACGCGCTGTTGGAGTTGCTGGCGACATAGGCGACGGAGAAATCGTCAGTCATGAACGCGTAGGTCAGGCTGCCGAAGGCGAACAACAGAAAGGCGAACTGGCCCCATGCGATCGGCCGGGCCAGGCTCATCCACAAACGGTCGCCGCGCCAGGCACCGAGCAACGGCACCACGGCCTGCACCAGGGCGAAACACAACGCCAGGATCATTGCCAGGTGACCCAGCTCGGGAATGAAAATCGCGGAAGTCATGGGTCAACCCTCCTTCGCAGGTGTTGGAGCGGCTTGACCACTGTCTTTCAACGCCTTGGTCACTTCCGGCGGCATGTACTTCTCGTCGTGCTTGGCCAGCACTTCATCGGCCACCACCACGCCATCGGCATTGAGCTTGCCCAGGGCAACGATGCCCTGCCCTTCGCGGAACAGGTCCGGGAGGATGCCGCGGTAGCTGATGGTCACGGACTTGTTGAAGTCGGTGACGACGAACTTGATATCCAGGGAATCCGAAGAGCGTTGCAACGACCCCTTCTCGACCATGCCGCCGGCGCGAATGCGCGTGTCATGGGGCGCTTCGCCATTGGCGATCTGGGTCGGGGTGTAGAACAGGTTGATGTTTTGCTGCAGGGCACTCAGGGCCAGGCCGACGGCAGCGCCGACACCGACCAGAATCGCGAGAATGATGGTAAGACGCTTTTTGCGCAGCGGATTCACTTGCCGTTCTCCCGGCGCAGACGACGCGCCTCCTGTTGCAGATACCGCTTGCGGGCCAGGATCGGCGCCGCCACGTTGAGGGCCAGCACCACCAGGCAAATGCCGTAGGCCGACCAGACATACAGGCCATGATGACCCATGGCGATGAAGTCGCCGAATGAAGCAAAACTCATCGAGCGATCTCCAGGCTGTTCTGAACTTCGGCTTTCACCCAACTGGCCCGCGCCTCGCGCTTGAGCACTTCCAGACGCATGCGCAGCAGCAATACCGCGCCGAAGAAACAGTAGAACCCCAACGCCGTCAGCAGCAACGGTAGCCACATTTCAGCGGGCATCGCCGGTTTTTCGGTGAGGGTGAAGGTCGCGCCCTGGTGCAGGGTGTTCCACCACTCCACCGAGTACTTGATGATCGGAATGTTGATCACGCCGACAATGGCCAGTACCGCGCAGGCCTTGGCCGCGCTGTCACGATTGCTGATGGCATTGCCCAGCGCAATCAGGCCGAAGTACAGAAACAGCAGAATCAGCATGGACGTCAGCCGCGCGTCCCAGACCCACCACGAGCCCCAGGTCGGCTTGCCCCAGATGGCGCCGGTCACCAGCGCCACGGCCGTCATCCAGGCCCCGATGGGCGCCGCGCATTGCAGCGCGACGTCGGCCAGTTTCATTTTCCACACCAGCCCGACGACACCGCACACCGCCGCCATCACGTAAATGGACTGCGCCAGCATGGCGGCCGGAACGTGGATGTAGATGATGCGAAAGCTGTTGCCCTGCTGGTAGTCGGGCGGTGCGAAGGCCAGGCCCCATACCACGCCGATACCGATCAGCAGCAACGCTGCAATGCTCAGCCATGGCAGCAGCCTGCCGCTGATGCCATAAAACCACTTGGGTGAGCCGAGCTTATGAAACCAGGTCCAGTTCATACTGTTTCCATCACGGTTGCTCTTCACGACAAAGAGCCTGGGTCTGTCTTTCTTGAAAAGTGGTCAAAATTTGACCAGACCTCATTATTATTCGCCGACGCTGATCTTCAGGCCAGCAGCTATTGCAAAGGGTGTCAGGGTTATCGCCAGGGCGGTCAGGCTGCCAAGCCACAGCAGGTAACCGGTCGCCGGCATGCCCTGCAAGGCCGCCTGCAAGGCGCCACTGCCAAGGATCAACACCGGGATGTACAACGGCAGAATCAACAATGCCAGTAACAGGCCACCACGCTTCAAACCGACCGTCAATGCCGCGCCCACCGCACCGAGCAGGCTCAATACCGGTGTACCGAGCAATAAGGAAAGCAGCAACACCGGCAGACAGGCGGCAGGCAAGCCGAGCATCAGCGCCAGCAAAGGTGAGAGCAAAACCAGTGCCAGGCCGGAAAAGGCCCAGTGTGCCAGTACCTTGGCCGAAACCAGAAGAGGCAGAGGGTGCGGCGAAAGGACCCACTGTTCCAGCGAACCGTCTTCGAAATCACCGCGGAAAAGCCCGTCCAGCGAGAGCAGAACCGATAAAAGGGCCGCCACCCAGACCAGTCCCGGAGACAAGGTTTGCAACAATTGAGACTCGGGACCAACGGCCAGCGGGAACAGCGAAACAACGATGGCAAAAAACACCAATGGATTGGCCAGTTCCGCAGGACGGCGGAACAGCAGACGGGCCTCACGGGCGACCAACAGGCCAAATACGCTCATACGGCCCATTTCCCCAGATCGATATCACGGTAACCCGCCGGTACGCGGTTCAGGCTGTGGTGGGTGGTCAGCACGACCAGGCCGCCGCGCTCGCAGTGCCCGGCCAGGTGCTCTTCCAGCTGGGCCACGCCTTGTTTGTCGAGGGCGGTGAACGGCTCATCGAGAATCCACAGCGGCGGGCTGTCCAGATACAAGCGCGCCAGTGCGACGCGGCGCTGCTGGCCGGCGGACAAGGTATGGCAGGCTACGTCTTCGAAACCGCGCAATCCGACCGCCGCCAGGGCCTGCCAGATCGCATCGCGGGACGCCGGTTGATGCAGGGCACAGAGCCAGCTCAGGTTCTCTTCCGGGGTCAGCAGATCCTTGATTCCGGCGGCATGGCCAATCCACAACAGATTGCGGGCCAGCTCGGTGCGTTGTTCGTGGAGCGGCTGGCCGTTGAGCAGCACCTGACCGGCTGTCGGCTGCATCAAGCCCGACAGCAGGCGTAACAGGCTGGTCTTGCCACTGCCGTTGGGGCCGCTGATTTGTATCATTTCGCCACTGGCCAGTCGCAAATCGAGATTTTCGAAGAGCAGCCGAAGGTCTCGCTCACAGGCAAGGGCAACGGTTTGCAGGACAGGACTGGTCAAGTGTTCGCGGGCCTTATAGGGTTCAAGTCGGCTCTGGCGCGGCCGTTAAAGAGATGCAGAATAGATGTATTGGCCACCCGAGCGAGAGACTTGCGTCAAATAATTGCGATGTTTCGGGCACCCTGTATACAACCGCGCGGCATTATACATGCCATTTCCTACTCCAAAGAGCGCATTTTCCCAAGGTTGTGACCGCGTATGACAGGCGAAATGAACATTCTCCAGCTGCCACAGGCCACTGCAGTGACCACGCGGCTGGTGGCCAGCGGCGAACTGCTCAAGCTGCTGACACCCGTCGAGGGCCTGATCACTACGGGCCAGACCGCCCAGGCCGAAGTGCTGTCGCTCAAGCAGACCGATCAGACCTTTCAACTGCTGCTCAAGGTCACCCTGGACAGTGGCCGCCAGACCACGGTCCAGGCCACCAGCAACCAGCCCTTGCCCGAGGGGGCCAGCCTGACGGTCACCCAACCCTCGGCAGGCAACCTGGCGATCACCGTGCAGCAGGCCATCGCCTCCAGTGTCGCCACGCTCACCCGCCTCGATACCGCGCAACTGCCGGTCGGCACGCTGTTGCAGGGCAAGGTACTGACCTCACAGGTGCTGCCGCAGGTACCGGGGCAGCCGACGGTATTCCGTTCGATGGTCAGCCTGCTCAACACCGCGTTGAGCGGCAGTACCTTGAGCATCGACAGTCCGCAACCCTTGCGCATCGGTACATTACTCAGTGCCCAGGTGCAGGACACTCAGACATTGAAATTCCTGCCCTTGAGCAGCCGCCAGGAGCAATTGGCGGTGACCCAGCAACTGGTCAGCCAGACCAGTCGCCAAGGTTCTCTGGACGGTCTGCTCAAGCTCTTGCAAAACCTGCCACAAAACCTGTCGCAAAACCTGCAGTCCTCGGATCAGACGTCCATCGACCTGCGCGCAGCCGCGGACAGACTGCTGGCCGGCCTGCCCGACGTCGAACAATTGAGCACCCCCAAAGGACTGGCCCTGGCGCTGGCCGGCAGCGGCGCATTTCTGGAAAGCAAACTGCTGACCGGGCAGAACCCGACGCTTGCGCCCGACATGAAGGCCGATTTGCTCAAGCTGATCGCGCAACTGACACCGGGGCTGCCGGCCAGCACCAATCTCGGTGCGATCATCGCCGCCAATACCCTGGCCCAGGCCATGCCAAGCTTCGTGCGTAACGCACTTGGCATGCTCGGCCAGGTCAGTGCCAAACCGTCGCCGACCGGCTTCCCTTTACCCGAACGCCTGTTGCAAAGCGCCGAGGGCGAAGGAGACCTGGAACACCTGCTGCGCCTCGCCGCCGCAGCGGTTTCACGCCTGCAGAGCCATCAACTGTCGAGCCTGGAGCAGACCGGCATCACCAGCGACGGGCGCCTGATGAGCACCTGGCAACTGGAAATCCCGATGCGCAACCTGCAGGACATCGTGCCGCTACAGATCAAGTTCCAGCGCGAAGAGACGCCTGCCGAGCAACAGCCCCAGCAACGCCGCGACGAACGCGAGCCGAAACAACCGCTGTGGCGGGTCGAGCTGGCCTTCGACATGGAGCCCCTGGGACCGTTGCAGGTCCAGGCGCAATTGAACCAAGGGAGCCTGTCCAGTCAGTTGTGGGCTGAAAGGCCATACACCGCCAACCTGATCGAGACCCATCTGGCAACCCTGCGCGAACGCCTGCTGGCCTCGGGCCTTAACGTCGGCGATCTCGACTGCCATCTGGGCAAACCACCCCAAGGTCCGCAAACCCGTCTCGAACAACGCTGGGTCGACGAAAACGCATGACAAACCCCAACGCCCCCCGCCAGGCCATCGCCCTTAAATACGATGGAGCCCATGCCCCGACCCTCACCGCCAAGGGCGACGAGGAACTGGCCGAAGAAATCCTGAAGGTCGCCCGCGACTATGAAGTGCCGATCTACGAAAACGCCGAACTGGTGAAACTGCTGGCGCGGATGGAACTGGGGGACAGCATTCCGCAGGAACTCTATCTGACGATTGCCGAGATCATTGCGTTTGCATGGAACTTGAAAGGAAAGTTTCCGGCAGGACAGGACCCGGATGCGCCGCGGGTGGAGAAGGATGTGACAGATCGCGGGGATGATTACTAAGGTTTGGAACGCCCCCTGTAGGAGCGAGCAAGCTCGCGATGGACGACAACGATGACGCTGGCAGCCTGACACCCTGCGGTGGTGCGTCATTCATCGCGAGCTTGCTCGCTCCTACAGGTGAAGAGGGGTTCAGCTGTTCTTGTGCAACTTGCTCATCAACTCCGCCTCGGCCTGGGTCAGGCCGCAAGACTGGGTCAGTTCGTCGACGCTCGCGCCCATTCCAACCAGTCGCGCCGCCTGGGCGAACGACAGGCTGGAAGGATCGCGCTGTTCCAGCGAGGCCAGCTTGTCCGGCAATGGCGCGACGATCGCGCGCAGCTGGTGCAGGTCCTCACCCATGCGCACATTGCCGTTCTGGTAGTCGTCTACTCGTTTGGCCAGGTCCTTGATGCGCTGATCACGCAGCGCATCGCCCTGGGCCTGTTGCGCAGCGATCTGCCGCTGACCGCGAATGTACGACAGAAACATCGCCAGCGTGCCTGCCCAGAAGAGGAACAGGACAATGACCGCAACCTCGAGAATCAATCAGATACTCTCCAGTTCCGACCATTCTTCTTCGCTCATCATCTTGTCGAGCTCGACCAGGATCAGCAGTTCGTTGTTCTTGTTGCAAACGCCCTGAATGAACTTGGCGGACTCTTCGTTACCGACGTTCGGAGCGGTTTCGATTTCCGACTGACGCAGGTAAACCACTTCGGCCACGCTATCGACCAGGATCCCGACGACCTGCTTGTCGGCTTCAATGATCACGATACGGGTGTTGTCGGTATGTTCGGCGGACATCAGGCCGAAACGCTGGCGGGTGTCGATCACGGTGACCACATTGCCACGCAGGTTGATGATACCCAGCACATAGCTTGGAGCACCCGGCACCGGCGCGATTTCGGTGTAGCGCAGGACTTCCTGAACGCGCATCACGTTGATGCCGTAGGTTTCATTGTCCAGCTTGAACGTTACCCATTGCAGGATCGGATCTTCGGAACCCTTTGCCGCCGTTGCCTTATCATTCATACCCTGACCCCTCGAAAAACCGCCCTGGCGGTGTGTGTTCAGTGCTGCGGCATTTGAATACCGTCGCGTGTTTGTTTTGTCGCTCTATTTCGGTTTGTGGGCAGGCTTGCTGCCACCCATGTGCTTTGCCCCGCCGCTGGCGATCAGCTCGGCCAGCTCGGAAACATCGAGCAATGCGCACATGTGTTCAATCACCGTGCCCGCCAGCCATGGCCGTTGGCCACGATGGCTGCGCCATTTGATTTCGTTAGGGTCCAGGCGCAACGAGCGGCTGACCTGATGCACCGCCAGCCCCCACTCATAGCCTTGAACCGAGATGACGTATTGCAAGCCCTGACGGAAGTCGTCGCGATAGCGGTCGGGCATGACCCAACGCGCGGTATCCAGGACCTTGAGGTTGCCGGCCTGGCTCGGCAGGATGCCGAGGAACCACTCCGGCTGACCGAACAGCGGTGTCAGTTCGTGGCCGGCCAGGGGGTAAATCGACCCAAGGCATACCAGCGGCACCGCCAGGGTCAATCCGGCGACATCGAACAACAGGCATTCGAACGGCTCGGCTGCCCAGGCCGGACGCCCGTCGGTTTCAACCGGAGGCGGCGTGTTGGCCGGCGGCAAGTGAACTTCGACGACTGGAGGCACCAGCACCTGCTGCACCTGCACCGCTGCCGGTACCGGTGTTTGCTCCTGCTCGATAACCGGCGGGACCAAGGCCTGCAAGAGCGGCGCTATGGTCGAGACCGGAGCCAAAACCTGCGCGGGCGCGTCAACCACGGCAACGGCGGCCGGAACCGGTGTCTGCACAGGCTCGACGACCTTGATGACCGGCGCGGCGGCTCTGGCTTGCTGCGCATCGCGGGCCTGCTCTTCGAGTACCGCGGCCTGGAACTCGTCCAGCGCAGCCTCGGCCACGATCACATCAGGCAGTGGCTCAACCGGGGGCAACAACTCCTCGGTAAGGTCTTGCAGCAAATTGTCCAGATACGATTGCAGCGCCAGTTGCGGGCGCGATGTGATCTTGATCGGCCGGTTCATACGCGTCCCCCTGTAGGAGCGAACGGTGCGGCGATCCGACTTGCTCGCGAAGAACGATTACGCGGTATGCCTGCCAAAATGGCGTTGCCTGCTTCGCGGGCAAGTCGGATCGCCGCACCGCTCGCTCCTACACGGACTGGTTTCATCTACGCCACCTGCGGAACGAGTTGTGCCGCCAGCAGATGCTTGAGCAGCGCGCGGTAAGCGAGAACACCACGGCTCTTGCCGTCGAATTGCGAGGGTGTCACCCCGGCCCGGCTGGCGTCGCGCAAGCGCGTGTCCACCGGAATGTAGCCTTGCCAGATTTCTTCCGGAAACTTGTCACGCAGTATCCGCAGCGTACCGAGGGACGCTTGCGTGCGGCGGTCGAACAGGGTCGGCACGATGGTGAACGGCAGTGCCTGTTTGCGCGAGCGGTTGACCATCGTCAGCGTATTGACCATGCGCTCCAGCCCCTTCACGGCCAGGTGTTCGGTCTGCACCGGGATCACCAGTTGCTGGCTCGCCGCCAAGGCATTGACCATCAGCACGCCGAGCAATGGCGGGCTGTCGATGACCGCGTAATCGAAGTCCTGCCACAACTGCGCCAGGCTCTTGGCGATCACCAGGCCCAGCCCACTCTGGCCCGGCGACTGGCGTTCGAGCGTGGCCAGCGCGGTGCTCGATGGCAACAGGGAAATGCGTTCATCACTGGTGGACAGCAGCAATTGCCCCGGCAGCCCTTGCGGCACAGTGCCCTTGTGCAGGAACAGGTCGTAGTTGCTGTGTTCCAGGCTGTCGGGGTCGTATCCGAAATAGCTGGTCATCGAGCCATGGGGATCGAGATCGACCACGACCACGCGCTTGCCTGCCTCGGCCAGCAAACCGGCCAAGGCGATGGAGGAAGTGGTTTTACCGACACCACCCTTTTGATTGGCGACTGCCCAGACTCTCATTCGGATTGTTCCTCCCGGTCGGGTAGACCGGGAAATAGCTCAACGTGTTAATGCGGGTGACGGAGAATTGACGGCGCTCTCTCGTACCGGCGACTTGACCGGGGTCGGTGCAGTTTGTGTGCCAGCACGCTTCAAGGCCGCATCCGGTTGTGCATGGGCCGTTCCGGTGCCGGTCAGGCTGCGGCGCACATCGAGGTTGCGCGACACCACCAGGACCACGCGGCGGTTACGCGCCCTGCCCTCGGCCGTCGCGTTATTGGCCACGGGCTGGAATTCACCATAACCCACCGACGCCAGGCGACCGGGATTGACCCCCTGCATGGCCAGCATGCGCACGATGCTCGCCGAACGAGCCGAGGACAGCTCCCAGTTGGTCGGGTACTGCGCGGTACGAATCGGCTGATCGTCGGTAAAGCCTTCGACGTGAATCGGGTTGTCG
This sequence comes from Pseudomonas sp. NPDC089569, assembly GCF_050280625.1. Classification (NCBI taxonomy): domain Bacteria; kingdom Pseudomonadati; phylum Pseudomonadota; class Gammaproteobacteria; order Pseudomonadales; family Pseudomonadaceae; genus Pseudomonas; species Pseudomonas sp. NPDC089569. Next base: position 9,403 of record NZ_JBNNVQ010000059.1, on the reverse strand, counting down.
AACGGTTTCAGGATCGCCGCGACCTTGTCGATGATATTGAAGGCGATGTCGCTGGGCATGGCATCGCCACTGCCGAACAACAGGCTGGAATTGAGCTCGATCTCGACCCACAACTCGTTGCCGCGCACGGTCATCTGGTTGGAGCTGATCAGGTCGCCGAACGCGGCGCTGATATCGTCGGCAATGCTCTTGAGCGGATCGCTCGCCCCGGCAACGCCGGCATCGACCTGATCACTGTCCTTGACCAGCGGCTTGGCCGGCGTCACGGTCTTGGGACGCTCGTCGCCGATCGGGATCGGCTTGAGGGCATGATCGGTATCGGTGAAGACCCCGATCAATGCCTCGGAAATGATCTTGTACTTGCCTTCGTTGATCGACGAGATCGAATACATGACCACGAAGAAGGCGAAGAGCAAGGTGATGAAGTCGGCGTAGGAAACCAGCCAACGCTCATGGTTTACATGCTCTTCATGCTGACGGCGACGAGCCATAGTCCTTTACCCCCATCAATCCATGAAGCCCTGGAGCTTCAACTCGATAGAGCGTGGGTTTTCACCTTCGGCGATCGACAGAATTCCTTCCAGCAACATTTCGCGATAACGCGACTGGCGCAACGCAATGGATTTGAGTTTCGCGGCAATCGGCAGCAACACCAGGTTGGCACTGGCCACACCGTAGATGGTGGCAACGAAGGCCACGGCAATGCCGTTGCCCAGTTGCGACGGATCGCCCAGGTTGCCCATGACGTGAATCAGACCCATCACCGCACCGATGATGCCGATGGTCGGCGCATAGCCACCCATGCTTTCGAAAACCTTGGCCGCTTCGATGTCACGGCTTTCCTGGGTATAGAAATCCACTTCCAGGATGCTGCGGATGGCTTCGGGCTCGGCACCGTCGACCAGCAATTGCAGACCTTTGCGCGAGTAGCTGTCGGGTTCGGTGTCGGCCACGCCTTCGAGACCCAGCAAGCCTTCCTTGCGGGCAGTCAGGCTCCAGTTCACGACGCGATCGATGCCACCGGCCAGGTCGACGCGCGGTGGAAACAGGATCCACGCCAGAATCTGCATGGCCCGCTTGAAGGCGCTCATCGGCGACTGCAGCAATGCAGCACCGATGGTCCCGCCGAGCACGATCAACGCCGCCGGGCCGTTGGCCAGCGCGCCAAGGTGGCCGCCTTCGAGGAAGTTGCCGCCGATGATGGCGACGAACGCCATGATGATGCCGATAAGGCTTAGAACATCCATCAGATACACGCCTCGACCAAGTGCCGGCCGATATCGTCCAGGCTATACACCGCATCAGCGAGTTCGGCCTTGACGATGGCCATCGGCATGCCGTAGATCACGCAGCTGGCTTCATCCTGGGCCCAGATCGAACTGCCGCCCTGCTTGAGCAGACGCGCACCTTCGCGACCATCGGCGCCCATGCCGGTCAGGACCACCGCCAGAACTTTGTCGCCGTAGGACTTGGCCGCCGAGCCGAAGGTGATATCCACGCACGGCTTGTAGTTCAAGCGCTCATCGCCCGGCAGGATTTTCACCGCGCCACGGCCGTCGATCATCATCTGTTTGCCACCCGGTGCCAGCAACGCCAGCCCCGGACGCAGGATGTCGCCATCCTCGGCCTCCTTGACGCTGATACGACACAGCTTGTCCAGACGCTCGGCGAAAGCCTTGGTGAAGGCCGCCGGCATGTGCTGGATCAACACGATCGGCGCAGGGAAACCGGCCGGCAACTGGGTCAGTACCCGCTGCAGGGCGACCGGGCCACCCGTGGATGTACCGATGGCCACCAGCTTGTAGGACTTGCGTTTGGGTGCCGCCGAAGCCGCAACCGGCGCATGCGCCCGGACAGGTGCCGGGGCCGGCGTCGAACGCACAGGAGGCAGGTGGCTGCCCAAATGACCGGCCGAAGGTGTTGGCGTCGCAACAGGTGCCACCACCGGCGCCGGCGCACTGTAGGCGCTGACACGACGGTTGCTGCGCGAAATGCTGAGGATCTTCTCGCACAGCAGTTGCTTGACCTTCTCGGGGTTACGCGAAATGTCTTCGAAATTCTTCGGCAGGAAGTCGACCGCGCCGGCATCCAGCGCATCGAGGGTCACCCGGGCGCCTTCGTGGGTCAGCGAGGAAAACATCAGGACCGGCGTCGGACAGCGCTGCATGATATGCCGCACCGCCGTGATGCCGTCCATCATGGGCATCTCGTAGTCCATGGTGATCACGTCCGGCTTGAGGGCCAGGGCCTGATCGATCGCCTCTTTTCCGTTGGTCGCCGTACCGACGACCTGGATATTGGAATCCGCCGAAAGAATTTCCGAGACGCGGCGGCGGAAAAACCCCGAATCGTCCACCACCAGGACTTTGACTGCCATAAACACTCCGTTAGACGGAGCGAGGCTCAGCCGCCCCGCTCCATCAGAATCAAATACGCCGCGTGGCGTAACGCTTGAGCATGCTCGGAACATCGAGAATCAGCGCAATGCGACCGTCACCGGTAATGGTGGCGCCCGACATGCCCGGGGTTCCCTGGAGCATTTTGCCCAATGGCTTGATGACCACCTCTTCCTGGCCCACGAGCTGATCGACGACGAAGCCGATCCGCTGAGTGCCTACCGAAAGGATCACCACATGGCCCTCGCGCTGCTCTTCGTGAGCCGCGGAGCTGACCAGCCAGCGCTTGAGGTAGAACAGCGGCAGCGCCTTGTCCCGCACGATCACCACTTCCTGGCCGTCCACCACGTTGGTGGTCGACAGGTCGAGGTGGAAAATTTCGTTGACGTTCACCAGCGGGAACGCGAACGCCTGGTTGCCGAGCATGACCATCAGCGTCGGCATGATCGCCAGGGTCAGCGGCACCTTGATGACGATCTTCGAACCCTGGCCTTTGGCCGAGTAGATGTTGATCGAACCGTTGAGCTGGGAAATCTTGGTTTTCACCACGTCCATGCCCACGCCGCGACCCGACACGTCGGAAATCTCGGTCTTGGTCGAGAAACCCGGGGCGAAGATCAGGTTGTAGCACTCGGTGTCGCTCAGGCGATCGGCCGCGTCCTTGTCCATCACACCGCGCTTGACCGCGATGGATCGCAGGACATTCGGGTCCATGCCTTTGCCGTCATCGGAAATCGACAGCAGGATGTGATCGCCCTCTTGCTCCGCAGCCAGGATCACCTTGCCGCCACGGGCCTTGCCCGACGCTTCGCGCTCTTCCGGCGACTCGATGCCGTGGTCGACCGCGTTGCGCACCAGGTGGACCAGCGGATCGGCCAGGGCCTCGACGAGGTTCTTGTCCAGGTCGGTTTCTTCGCCGACCAGCTCCAGGTTGATTTCCTTCTTGAGCTGGCGAGCCAGGTCGCGAACCAGGCGCGGGAATCGCCCGAAGACTTTCTTGATCGGCTGCATCCGGGTCTTCATGACCGCGGTCTGCAGGTCGGCCGTGACCACGTCGAGGTTCGACACGGCCTTGGACATGGCTTCATCGCCGCTGTTGAGACCCAGGCGAACCAGGCGGTTACGCACCAGCACCAACTCGCCGACCATGTTCATGATTTCGTCCAGACGCGCGGTATCGACCCGCACGGTGGTCTCGGCTTCGCTGGCCGGCTTTTCCGCCGGCGGCGAGGCCGGGGTACGGGACGGCGCAGGTGCCGCGGCCGGTGCTGGTGCGGCAGCCGGTGCTGGCGTTTCGGCTTTCGGCTCGGGTGCCTTGGCTGCCGGCTTCGGTGCCGCAGGTTTGGCTGCCGGCGTTGTAACAGCAGCATTCGAGCCGGTCGCCGCTGTTGCGGTGCCGACTTCGCTGAACTTGCCTTTGCCGTGCAATTCGTCGAGCAGTGATTCGAATTCCTGGTCGGTGATCAGGTCGCTACCGGCCGCGGCGGCGGCAGGTGCGGCAGGCGTCGGTACCGACGCAATGGCCGACTCCAGTGCTTCGACGGCAAAGTTACCCTTGCCATGCAACTGGTCGAGCAGTGCTTCGAACTCGTCGTCGGTGATATCGGAGCTATCGCCCTCGGCTTTCGGCGCCTCTGCTGCGACAGACGCGGCAGGCGGCGTCAGGCCATCGACAGCGAACTGACCTTTACCGTGCAACTGGTCGAGCAACGACTCGAACTCGGCATCGGTGATTTCGTCGCTGGCCGCGGCATCGCCGGCAGGCTCGGCAACAGCGGCTGGCGCCTCGGCTTCAGCCTTGACGGCGTTCAGCGAGTCCAGCAATTGTTCGAATTCATTGTCGGTGATATCGCCCGACTCACTTTCGGCGACAGGTTCCTCGATCACCTCGGCCACCGGCGCAGGTGCGACTTCGTCGGCCGTTTGCGGCTCGGCCAGGCGGGCCAGGGCCGCGAGCAGTTCCGGTGTAGCCGCCGTGATCGGGCTACGGTCGCGGACTTCGCCGAACATGCTGTTGACCGCGTCCAGTGCTTCGAGAACCACGTCCATCAACTCCGAGTCGACGCGACGCTCACCCTTGCGCAGGATGTCGAACACGTTCTCGGCGATGTGACAGCACTCCACCAGCTCGTTGAGCTGAAGGAAGCCGGCGCCCCCTTTTACAGTGTGAAAACCGCGAAAAATTGCATTGAGCAGATCCGCATCATCCGGACGGCTTTCCAGCTCGACCAGTTGCTCGGACAGTTGCTCTAGAATCTCGCCGGCCTCAACCAGGAAATCCTGAAGGATCTCTTCATCGGCGCCGAAGCTCATCAGGGGGGGTGCTCCTAAAGGTCTAAAAACCCAAAAAACCTAAAATGCTGAAACTCAAAATCCTAGGCTGGATAACAAATCGTCCACATCGTCCTGACCGGACACAACGTCTTCTCTTTTATCGGCATGAATCTGCGGACCTTCACCCTGAGAGAGATGTTTTTGTGGATCTTTTTCGGCAAGCATCGCCGCACGGTCGTGTTCGATGCCCGCAAAGCGGTCCACCTGACTGGCCATGAGCACGAGCTTGAGCAGGTTGCTTTCTACTTCGGTGACCAGTTGGGTCACACGCTTGATCACCTGGCCCGTGAGGTCCTGGTAATCCTGGGCAAGCAGAATGTCGTTGAGATTGCTTGATACGGTGCGACCGTCTTCGGCGCTACGTGCCAGAAAACCGTCGACTCGACGGGCCAGGTCGCGAAACTCTTCGGCACCGACTTCGCGACGCATGAAGCGCCCCCAGTCCGTACTCAAAGCCTGGGCGTCATCGCTCAGGCGATTGACCAATGGCGTGGCGTTCTCCACCAGATCCATGGTGCGGTTCGCCGCAGCCTCGGTCAGCTTGACCACATAGGACAGGCGCTCGGTCGCATCCGTGATCTGTGACACTTCCTCGGCTTGCGGCATATGCGGGTCAATCTGGAAATTGACGATCGCGCTGTGCAACTCACGGGTGAGCTTGCCCACTTCCTGATACAGGCCGCGGTCACGGGTCTGGTTGAGCTCATGGATCAATTGCACAGCATCGCCGAACCTGCCCTTTTCAAGGCTCGCGACCAGTTCGACGGCATGTTTTTTCAGGGTCGATTCAAAATCGCCCAGCGAAGATTCGTTTTGCCCCATAGCTCCCCCGTGGCGCAGTTCAACCGATGCGTTCGAAAATCTTCTCGATTTTTTCTTTCAACGCCTGGGCCGTGAAGGGTTTGACCACATAGCCGTTCACACCGGCCTGGGCCGCCTCGATGATCTGCTCGCGCTTGGCTTCAGCGGTCACCATCAGCACCGGCAGATGCTTGAGTTTTTCATCGGCACGTACGTGGCGCAGCAGATCGATACCGGTCATGCCCGGCATGTTCCAGTCCGTTACCAGAAAGTCGATGCTCCCGCTGTTGAGTACCGGAATGGCGGTAGTGCCATCGTCGGCCTCGACCGTGTTGGTGAACCCAAGGTCACGCAACAGGTTCTTAATGATCCGCCGCATCGTTGAGAAGTCATCAACGATGAGGATTTTCATGTTCTTGTCCAATTCGACCTCCAAGCAGACTAAAACGCGCCCAGCACCTGGACGCGCCATTTCAATCAATCTGGCAAAGCACTCAATGACTGTCTGGAGTACAACGAATCGAAACGGGCGCGGTTCATCACCCCACCCGCCACGTCGCAGTGCCCCCACACCGCCTTCAACGCGCTCGCCACTCTCCCAAACGCCCCCGCAAACGGGCCGCGCACTGGCTGTGTAACTGGCTGACCCGAGATTCGCTGACCCCCAGGACCTCACCGATTTCCTTGAGATTCAACTCTTCGTCGTAGTACAGCGCCAACACCAGTCGCTCACGCTCCGGCAAATTGGCAATCGCGTCCGCCAGCGCGGCCTGGAAGCGCTCGTCTTCCAGATCGCGTGACGGCTCGAGATGAGCACCCGCGCCATCCTCGTGCAGCCCTTCGTGTTCGCCGTCCTGCAACAGATCGTCGAAACTGAACAGCCGACTGCCCAGGGTGTCATTCAAAATCCCGTAGTAATCGTCGAGACTCAATTGGAGTTCGGCCGCAACCTCGTGATCTTTAGCGTCACGGCCGGTTTTAGCTTCAATCGAGCGAATGGCGTCGCTGACCATCCGGGTATTGCGGTGGACCGAACGGGGCGCCCAGTCACCCTTGCGGACCTCATCGAGCATGGCGCCGCGGATGCGGATGCCCGCGTAGGTTTCGAAACTGGCGCCTTTGCTGGCGTCGTACTTGGTCGACACTTCCAGCAGGCCGATCATCCCGGCCTGGATCAGGTCTTCGACCTGGACACTGGCCGGCAGACGTGCCAGCAAATGGTAGGCAATGCGCTTGACCAACGGTGCATAACGCTCGATCAACTCGTATTGAGCGTCGCGTGCCGATTTCCTGTAGAGGTTCATACCGCTGGCTGTCATAGCACGGGTCCTGCCGTTTGTTGCACAAGGCGCTCGACGAAAAACTCCAGGTGTCCGCGCGGGTTGGCCGGCAGCGGCCAGGTGTCGACCTTCTGTGCGATGGCCTTGAATGCCAGCGAGCACTTGGAACGCGGAAAGGCTTCATAGACCGCACGTTGCTTCTGCACGGCCTTGCGCACACTTTCGTCATACGGCACGGCGCCGACGTATTGCAGGGCGACGTCAAGGAAGCGATCCGTGACCTTGGTCAGCTTGGCGAACAGGTTGCGACCTTCCTGCGGGCTCTGCGCCATGTTGGCCAGGACGCGGAAACGATTCATCCCGTAGTCGCGGTTCAGCAACTTGATCAGCGCATAGGCATCGGTGATCGAGGTGGGTTCGTCGCAGACCACCAGCAACACTTCCTGTGCGGCGCGCACGAAGCTGACTACCGAGTCACCGATACCCGCAGCGGTATCGATCACCAATACGTCGAGATTGTCGCCGATGTCGCTGAACGCCTGGATCAGGCCGGCGTGTTGCGCCGGGCTCAGGTGAACCATGCTCTGGGTGCCGGAAGCGGCCGGAACGATGCGGATGCCACCCGGCCCCTGCAACAGGACGTCGCGCAGGTCGCAACGCCCCTCGATCACATCGGCCAGGGTACGTTTGGGTGTAAGGCCCAGCAGAACATCGACGTTCGCCAGCCCCAGATCGGCGTCCAGCAGCAAGACGCGCCGGCCAAGCTCGGCCAGGGCCAGCGACAAGTTCACTGACACGTTAGTTTTGCCGACGCCACCCTTGCCGCCGGTCACCGCGATCACCTGTACGGGATGCATGCTGCCCATGTTATTTCTTTACCTTGTCTTGCATAGACGGAGGCCACATTACTGGCTGCGCGTTCGCAATTTGAACAATGCATGGCAGACCATCGATGTAGGTACAAAAACGATTCATTGTCACCTCAGCCTACCTGCTTGGCGGGACTGTGGTAGATGTCAGCGAACATGTCGGCCATGGCTTCTTCGCTGGGCTCTTCCTGCATTTGCACGCTGACGGCGCGACTGACCAGTTGATGACGACGCGGCAGATGCAAATCATCCGGAATCCGCGGACCGTCGGTCAGGTAGGCCACCGGCAACTCATGGCTGATGGCCAGGCTCAACACCTCACCCAGGCTGGCCGTTTCATCCAGTTTAGTCAGGATGCAGCCGGCGAGCCCGCAGCGCTTGTAACTGTGATAAGCCGCGGTTAGAACCTGCTTCTGGCTGGTGGTTGCCAGGACCAGGTAATTTTTTGCCCGGATACCGCGACCGGCCAGGCTCTCGAGCTGCATGCGCAGCGCTGGATCGCTGGCTTGCAGGCCGGCGGTATCGATCAGCACCACGCGCTTGCGCAACAGCGGATCCAGCGCCTGCACCAGCGATTGCCCCGGATCGACGTGGGTCACCGACACGTTGAGAATCCGACCAAGGGTCTTGAGCTGCTCCTGGGCACCGATCCGGTAGCTGTCCATGCTCACCAGCGCAATGTTCTGCGCGCCGTACTTGAGCACGTAACGGGCAGCGAGCTTGGCCAGGGTGGTGGTCTTGCCCATGCCGGCAGGGCCCACCATGGCAATCACGCCACCTTCTTCGAGCGGTTCGATTTCCGGCGTGGTGATCATCCGCGCCAGGTGAGCCAGCAGCATGCGCCAGGCCTGGCGCGGCTCTTCGATATCCGTCGTCAGTGCCAGCAAATCCCGCGACAACGGTCCCGACAGACCGATGCGCTGCAGGCGACGCCAGAGGTTCGCCTGATCGGGACGGTTGCCTTGCAGTTGACTCCAGGCCAGGGAGCCGAGCTGAACCTCCAGCAATTCGCGCAGCCCGCTGAGTTCGGAACGCATCGAGTCGAACACCCGCTGATCGATCGCAGGCGCGGCAGCAGGTGCCGGCGCCGGGCGACGGGGCTCGGCGTAGGTCGGCTCGATCAAGGGTTCGGCAGCCGTGAGCGGCAGGCCGGCGAACAACTGACGGTTGGTGGCGTTGTCGCTCTCGCCTTCGCTGCGCAGGCTCAGTTCGGCCTGGGCGGTGACGATCCGCGACTGGGTCTTGCGCAACTCATCTTCGAGTTCAATGTTCGGAACACGTGGAGCCAGTGCCGACAGCTTGTAATCCAGGGCAGCCGTCAACTCGACACCACCGGCGATGCGGCGGTTGCCGATGATGGCGGCTTCAGCGCCCAGCTCATCACGAACCAGCTTCATGGCCTGACGCATATCGGCGGCGAAAAAACGCTTAACTTGCATAAACCACTACCTCAGCCGTTGGGCCCTACTGTCGCAACGATGGTCACTTGCTTGTTGTCAGGGATTTCCTGGTAAGCCAGCACATGCAAACCCGGCACCGCGAGTCGGCCAAATCGCGAGAGCATCGCGCGAACCGGGCCGGCTACCAGCAGAATCACCGGTTGACCTTGCATCTCCTGGCGCTGTGCCGCATCGATCAGCGAACGCTGCAGCTTCTCAGCCATGCTTGGCTCCAGCAGAACGCCCTCTTCCGAGCCTTGTCCTGCCTTCTGCATGTGGAGACA
>NZ_JBNNVQ010000058.1:0-37229 GCF_050280625.1 Pseudomonas sp. NPDC089569 | reverse complement strand
CGATCCGGCGGCGCGTTTGCGGGCCTCCTCCAGGATATGGGCTGGCGCCGTTTCCGGGCTGCCGGCCTGGAACGGCGGGGCGGGTGCGTATTCCAGTTGCAGTTGCACCAATTCGGCGGTGTCCCGGTCGAACAGCTCCGCGGCCAGGGTCAGGGCAAAATCGATACCGGCGGTGATGCCGCCGCCGGTCAACAGATTGCCATCGCGCACCACCCGATCCTTCACCGCCGTCGCGCCCAGAGGCGCCAGCAACTCGTGATAGGCCCAATGGGTGGTCGCGCGTTTCCCCATCAGTAAGCCCGCCGCACCAAGCACCAGGGAACCTGTGCAGACCGAAGTGATGTATCGCGCATTGGCCGCCTGTTCCTTGATGAACGCCAGGGTTTGCTCGTCTTCCATCAAGGGTCCGACGCCACTGCCGCCAGGTACGCAAATCACATCCAGCGCCGGGCAGTCATCGAAGGTGATGCTCGGTTTGAGCAGCAACCCGGTGCTGGCGGTGACGGGCATCAGGTCCTTCCAGATCAGATGCACTTTCACATCCGGCAACGAGGCCAACACATCGTAAGGACCGGTCAGGTCCAGCTGCTGTACCTGTGGAAACACTAGAAAACCGATCTGCAAGGTCATGGTGCATTTCTCCTGAAGTGGGTGGACGCCTGTACTGTAGGCGCCTAGGATTTGGCGTATACGCCAATCACCCCACGAATTACGCCAAAATGCCCAAAACCATCCATGTACTCGCATTCGCCGATGTGCAATTGCTCGACGTCACCGGGCCCCTGCAGGTGTTCGCCTCGGCCAACGACATTGCAAGGCAGCAAGGTTTGCCGGCCCCCTATGCACCCTCGGTGATTGCCAGTGGTGGCGGGGCAGTGACGTCGTCGGCGGGTTTGGCGTTGCTGACCGAACCGCTGCCGGAGCAGGGCAGCGATACCTTGATCATCGCCGGTGGCTGGGGCGTCTATGCCGCGGCGCAAGATTCGCCACTGGTGAACTGGGTGCGCAACCATGCAGCGCAGTGCCGCCGGGTGTCATCGGTGTGCACCGGGGCGTTCCTGCTGGCGGCCAGCGGCTGGCTCGATGGGCGGCGCGTGGTGACGCACTGGAGCCGTTGCGAGCAATTGGCGCAAAAACACCCGCGATTGCAGGTCGAACCCAATCCGATTTTCATCAACGACGGTCCGGTCTGGACCTCGGCAGGCGTTACCGCCGGCATCGATCTGGCGCTGGCAATGGTCGAAGCCGACCTGGGTCGTAACATGGCCCTGGCAGTCGCCCGGCAACTGGTGGTGTTCCTGAAACGACCCGGTGGCCAGTCGCAGTTCAGCGTGACCCTATCCTTGCAAAATGAAGGCAACCGATTCGACGAACTTCATGCCTGGATCAGCGAAAACCTCACCAAGGATCTCGGTATCCCGACCCTGGCCCAACAGGCCGGCATGAGCGAGCGCAGTTTTATCCGCCATTACCGCGCCGACACCGGCCAGACCCCGGCCCGGGCTATCGAACAGATTCGCGTCGAAACCGCGCGGCGGCTGCTCGGCGATACGGGCCTGCCCATCAAACGGATCGCCCTGCAATGCGGCTTCGGCAGCGAAGAAACCCTGCGTCGCAGCTTCCAGCGGGCCATGGATGTGACACCGCAGGCCTATCGTGAGCGGTTCGCCGCAGCAGATCCGGTAACGTCGTGAGTGTGGCTACCTCCTATGGAGCCTCCATCTCCGACACCTGATTGAAATACTTCGCCCGCTCCGGCGTAAACGTCACCACCATCCGCGTACGTGAACAGGTCAGCGCCCGTTCTTCGTTCAGGTCCACATCCAGATCCTCGCCGCGTAGGCCCTGCCATTGGGCGAGGTATTTGAGCGATCCATATTTCTCGAGCTTTTTCAGGCTGCGACTGACGCCGCCTTTCCAGCCCAGTACCGGAAGTTCGCCGGCCAGGCATTGCCTGGCCAAGTCCGGGAAGCGGGCGGCGCGCTGGCGGCCGATTTCCCAGCATTTGATCAGGCCCTTGTCGTGGGCTTCCCAGAGTTCGTCGCGGTTCAGGCCGGTTCTAAGGGGAAGGTCGATACTGCGGTGGATGCGTTGGGTCATTCCGGTTCCTTGAATTCGGGTTGTGATGGACAGCTCCGCTGTACCCGTTGAAACGAAATGTTAGGTGGGGTTGCGGCGACTGGCAACAAGGTCTTTCAGAGTGTAGGAATAGTTACCGTAGCGGCGTAAATTCACTCTTTTATTAATCTTTTGTCGGGTGTCAATCTGCAGGAGTATGGAGCGTTGGTGTTCGGTGATTATAAGGGTTGGTTTTATGTAAAGCAGATGAAACATAAATTTGTATCTGAAGGACTAATTATTTTCTAACGCTGTTGTATATATATTTGTATTCAGGACATGATTCAATTAATTCAAAATGGCTGCCAATTGCGTGAATCGAACCCTCGTGCATTAAAATAATTTTATCGGAGCTATTCATTATTTTGGGGTCGTGCGTAATGCAGATTACGAGATTGTCACTGCGCATATCCAGTAAATTTCTAACCACACCAGCAGAAGCTTCACTATCTAAAGCCGATGTGGGTTCGTCGAGAATATAAATCCTATTCCCTTTTAAAAATGCACGAGCCAGACAGATTCGTTGCTTTTGTCCACCGGACAGTTCTCGACCATTTTCAGTAATGGGATACTCAAGGTTACCAGGCAAGCTTTCTACTAGAGATTTGAGTCCAACACGTTCGAGAGTGTGAAAAATAGCATCATCAGAAATTTTACGTCCGCAGCACAGATTTTCTCGAATAGTGCCAGAAAATATGTAGTTATCTTGGTCTGTAACACTGAAGAGCTTGCGAATGTCTCTAGTATCGAGTGTTGAAGTGTTCTTTCCGTAGTAATGGATGTCGCCTGATGAAACGCCATAAATGCCCAGGAGTGTATTGGCGAGTGTTGACTTTCCTGAACCACTAACTCCCGCTAGCACGATAAGTCCGGAGTTGCTTACTTTAAATGATACATTGTCAAGTGCTATATTTCCGGTTTGGTGTCGAGAGCTGATGTTTGATAAAGAAATTGATGCGGTATCACTATCTGCAGGTTTAAATTTTTCCAATGTTTGCTCAGCAGGTAGATCGTACAAAAACTGGATTTTCGTAAGTGTTGCCTTGGCTTCTTGGTATTTACTTATGATTTCACTGGTGCTAACAATTAGGGAGTTTAATCGGCTCGCTAAAATCTGAATTATCATGAATTCGCCAAAAGTCAGTTCATTGGCTCTCACAGCGATACAACCAGAAATTAATACTGCTAGAGTTAGTGTGCGGGATGTAATCGAACTCCATGCTTGAATTGCACGGCTTGTATGGAGTAACTGTCTTAAAGAAGTAGCGGAAAGCTTTAGGTGTTGTAACGTTTTTCTGTGCAAAAAGCTTTCGAGGCCATGGTACTTAATATTTTTCAAGGAAAATGCTAGTGAAGAAATTGCGGTTTGTTTTTTATTTTCCAGATTGTTGTAACTGTTGATGTCGTTTTGTAGTTTGGAGGACTTAGCCTTCAGGGGGAGTGTGCTAAAGAATAAAATACCGGCAACTAGTAAGGCTGTCGGTTGGTGAAAGTTAAAGATGATTAAGAAAGAAATTATGGCTAGGCCAATATCTAAAGTGGATTGTGGAATGGTATGCAAGATAAAATTTTTTATGTTCTGTATTTGGTTTGTAGTAGTTAAAATAAGCCCTGATGAAAATTTCTGAGAGGTGTAGCTTCTAGAAAGTATGATTTTTATTACTCTTGCGGAAAGTATAAAGTCAAGATAGGCGCCTAGGTTGACAATGGTGATTAGCCGCCAGTTGACAAATACGATCTCGATTGCAGTAGAGATTATTGAAAATCCGAGCATCCAGTAAAGTTTATCGGTTTCATGTGCAAGAGCCGCATCGATACCTTTTTGTAGTGCTAGGGGGAGAAACAGGCTGGTCAGGTAAATTGTCACGGTGCATATCATGATAATTGTAAGCTGGGCGCGTTTCGGTCTGAGCAGTACCGTAACTTTATCCCAGTTGTTTTTTTTGAGTATCTCGCTAATTTTTTTCATCGTTCTTGCTCGAATTTGAATCGAATCTATAAGTATTTAATTCGGAATGAAGAGAGGAGTCATTAAGTTTGAATTGAAGTTTTTGCAGAAGTTTGATGCTGTTGGTGTTGCTTGAAGAGGTGTTAGCCACGAAATGAAAAGAACCGTCAGTTATACATTTTTCCATGCCAAATTTGATTAGATGAAATGCTATTCCACGATGTCTATGTGTTTTTCTTGTTATGTATTCAACTTCATATGCATTTAATGATCGGCGATAACGAAGTATCACAAGTGCTAATATTTTGTCCTTGTTGCAGGCTAGTAGGAAGTGAGTTGGAGGGGTTGTTTGTTTTTGATGTATGTTGAATTTAATAGTGCGGTTTATTAGTTCTGATGAGTGTCGCGTAGGATGTTCTTCAACGTAGAAACGTGTGATCGTATCAATATCATTCGGTTCGGCGTCACGAATGGTTAGCTTTTCCATAAATCCTCCAATAGTTTATCGAAACTTGAATAGGGTTTGAGTCTGTGGACAAAATTAAAGGTTTGTTGGTGTGCATAGTCGAGAATTTCGTCATTGACAAATATGTTGTTTAGTAAAAAAATTAGACTTCTAAGTTGATTGGTTTTTATGTATGTGGGGATTTTATTGTTTGTCAGTTTTTTTACAGTGTCGCCATAACCCGAAGTGAATTGCTTCCAGATGGAATATTTTTTGTCTTCGTTAAGTTCACTTCCTGTAAGCCACCAGATAAAAGTAGCAATATCGAATGTAGGATCAAATAACCTCGTGTGTTCGAAATCTATTAGTGAGCATGCTTTTTTCCGATAGATAGCATTTCCAGGCCAGGCATCTCCATGGCAAATACAGTAAGTGGTTCGTGTCAAAGGTTTCTGATTGGAAAGACCTATATCATAAACCAGGTTTAGTATTATTTTTTTTAACTGTGTTGTTTGTCCTGAAAGGGTGTCATTACCGATCTTTGAAGTTAGATGATGTGCATTGTTCAAGTTTTTCTGAGGGTTTCTTAATGCTGGTTTGGGGCAGTTGTGTAACTCAAATAGCGCTTGGCCGAACAAGAAATCGTAATTGTTGTCGATGGTTGTAGAGTATTGTTTTCCCAAGCTCTCATGCATCATGATCCCAAAATAGAGCTGGTTGTCTAATGTGTAAGTTTGTTCAGTGGTGCATATGGGGGAGATGACTTCGGCGCAATTTATTTTTTTTGAATGAATGTGCATCATGATTTTTCGCTCGAACGCTATTTTGCTCTTTGTGAAGTCGCTTTTTTTAAACATTTTAAAAATATATCTTTTGTTTCTGGCGGTGATTCGAAGAACTTTGTTTATACCGCTATAAATGACTTCGATATTGTTTGGCTGAAGGTCGTAAGCGTAGAGTATTTGGTGTATAAGGCTATTCGAATATGTCATAGATAAGCCTTTAAGAATCGCTCGATGGATAGAATATTTAAAAGATAATCGAATATGTATCTGGGGGTTTTAATATTAATTGACTCCAGGTCGCGCACAAGATTTTTTTTGTCGATTAATCCTATTTCAATTATTTTAAATTTGTTGCAGGTATTTAAAAGCAATTTTTTTTGTGCAAGCAATGCAGTTTCATCTGCATGCATGAATGTCTCTTTTGGGTAGTTTGAAAATAACCTGCTATGAGTGGTGTTTGAAATAAGATTTGTTAGTAGTGTTTTATTTAGTCGTAAGTTTAGAGGGAGAGTATTGCAGAATTCTATGATTTTGTTGTCGCGCAATGGGTACATCGGAATCAAGTTGAAGCGTAGTAGTAATGGCGCTCTTCTAGCCATTGCTAGCATTAAGCCGGTATCTACGTTGGTTTTCGGGGAGCATAGTGGTAAGTAAGAGCCTAAGATATCCTGTACTTTTGGAGTAAGGCGGCTCATTAAGATTTGATTGTATAGGCTCCATGAGTCATCACTAACGCTTCGCAAACGATCGGTTGAAAAATCTTCATCTAAGAATTGAGGAAAGAGTTCGTCTCCCCCACAGCCGTTGAACAGCGTATGATGTCCATTTTTCGCTGCTTGGGACCAAATGGAATCAAACGCATCTCCATACGCTTCCGAATTTAAATAATATCTATCCTGAGCGGGAGAGTAGAGAGAAGGCAAGTGATCCATGATTTTGATCTCATAGTCATCACTTTCAATATGCTTAATAACTTCATTTCTTCGGTTTTGTTGGCTCTCAGATAGTAGTGGATCGCTTACTATTACCCCATATGTATTGATTTTTGAAGACGGATGAGTTAGCGCGCTTGCAATTGCCACTGTAGATGAATCAAGGCCGCCACTTAATTCTATAGCTATTTGATTCGGATCTGAAAGTTGTAGGTTTATTTTCTTCTTGAGTAAGTTTAGGAAAATATGCGCTGCCTCATCGCATTCGATATTTTGTATGTTTTGATATGATGGTTTTCCAGTGTTGGGAAATTTGTAATTACATGTCTCATCTGAAAAAGTGCACGAAGCACCAGCAGTGAGCATGGAAATGCCTTGAAACGCTGTTCGGTTGGTGTATGTTGGTTCAAACGTTGATTTGATGAGGTATTCAAAGTCCAATATTAAAGACTGCCGAGTGGATGTGATCTCCTTAAAGTCCCAGTTAAAATGAATAATTTCTTTATTTTGACAGAAATATATAGGTATGCTGCCCTCGTTACTTGAAATAATTCGAATAATGTTGCCATGCTGGCCTGTGACCATCTCTACAAGTATCGATTCGGACTCAAGAGATGCAAATTTTTTATATATCCTCATGAGCCTGGATGGGTCGAGGTGTTTAAGTCTCGAAATTTCGCTGTTTTTAGTTGGAGATGATAGAGCGCAATTAATGCATATCCACCGATCTTCGTTGTGGAATAGAGTTGAGGTGACGTGAGGGTTGTTTAATACGGATAGATGACTCCCATCGATCCACGTATATCTATTGTCAGAAAAAGTTGGTAGGCCAACACTGGTTTTTCGGTTGATTTTACAGTTTATCATTTTGTACCTGCGTTTAAGTGATGGCCTACCTTTTCAACTAATTACGTAGATTGGGTTTGGGGCTACTATTTAGTACCGGAGTCGATTGCTGTCGCCTTGCACTAAAAATTTTGGAGCTCTTTTTGGCATTGTTGGTGAGTTGAGCACAGTTATCTCCAATGCAGGGGTGATGTTGCTCTGTTTGGTTTTAAGAGTGTTTTGTTTTTTCATGGCGAAATTTCCATATAAGCGGGCCATTCCCGCCTCGCTATAAATACATTTTTCTTGAGCTGGAGAAAGTCTGATTATGTCTTGGTTTTATGCGTTTTAAGTCTATATGTGTAATTGTTGCTGGAGTGGAAAGTAAGCGTTTGTGGGGTTTAAATTAATTGTAAGCACTTAAATAGTAACTTGAGGTGTTCTGGTGGCTGATTTGAAGTTGTCATGTATGAAATGATTTTAGGTGTGTTAGGCGCCATTGATCGTATTATGATTTTGGGGTGGTTGTATGTAAGAAGTTGAGAGTGTGTTGCCACGCCCACACGGCTATCGGAGGATAGTAAAAGTATCATCATTTCTAAGCTTGATACTCGCTCGGAGGTTAGGTTTTTCATTGTGCTTTTTTTATTTTCAAGGTTTAGATGCTCGTTTATGAAGTGATAAGAAAGAGGCTTTAAAAAAATAAGTTGGTATTCAGATAAATTATCAATCCCTATTTCTTTGCTGGCTGAAAGCGGATGTCCAACCGGAATTACAATTGCTAGCGAATCACTCCATAGCGGGGTGGATTTGAAACCTTCAATTGCTATATTCGTTGGTGAAATAACGGCGTCAAATTTTCCGCATTTGAGTGCTTCTACTACCTGGTGTTCGGGGGTTTCGAATATACATAGTTGTATTTTTGGATCTGTTTTTTGATATTGAGCGAAGAGCTTTGTCGCATTGGATTGTACAAAGCTCTCTATCATGGCAATTCGTGTAGTTCTGCAATATTCATGTTTTTGGTTTTTTATGCAAAGACGGGCTTTGTCAACGGCCAGTAGTATTTGCCTCGCTTCATGCAGAAATATCGTGCCAGCTTCAGTAAGCCTTGTAGATCTAGTAGTGCGTTCAAAGAGTTGCACGCCTAAATCGCTTTCTAAATCCTTGATTGATCTTGATAGTGGAGATTGTTCAATATGTAATCGAGCTGCAGCTTTGCTAAAGCTCAGTTCCTCCGCAACTCCTATGAAATGCCTCAAATGTCGTAATTCCAAATCAAGCGCTCCTTGCGGACTGACAGTGCTAGTGATGTTCTTAGTGCTTTACATAAATTTTCTTGTGTAAGAGATTGTCGATTTGTAAGGTTGACCGGGTTTTGGTTTGTAATGATTGTTGAATTGCGTAATAAATATAACGTCTGAGATTGATTTTGATATGCCGATTGGGTTGCTTGGGATTTTTCTGACGCGGTTTAGAGATGGCTCTTACATTTAAAGCATTTCTCTATCCGGAACTGTTTGAGTAGAAACTCAATGCATACCCGAACCTTTTTGCAACTTTGTTCATATTATCGACCGATGGTTCTCAAGGCTGCCAAACTCCCTTTTCCCCACTCAACATCCTGTCCAGGAAACACGCCGCACTGATCAGCGCCAAATGCGTGAGCGCCTGTGGCGTGTTGCCCATGTGGCGCGCACGACTGTCGAATTCCTCGGCGTACAACCCCAGCGGATTGGCGTACCTGAGCAGTTGTTCGAACTCCAGGTGAGCCTTTTCCACGCGCCCGGCGCGGGCCAGGCATTCGACGTACCAGAAGGAGCACGCGGCGAAGGCACCCTCGGTGCCGGGCAGGCCGTCGATGCGGGTGTGTTCGTTGTGGTAGCGGTACACCATGCCGTCGCGTACCAGGTTTTTCTCGATGGCGTCGAGGGTTGCCAGCCAGCGCGGGTCTTTGGCGCTGACAAAACGCACCAGCGGCATCAGCAGCATCGAGCCGTCCAGGCCGGTGCCGCCGATGTGCTGGATGAAGTGCCCCCGTTCTTCACTCCAGAAATTTTCCCAGATGTCGGCGTAGATCGCCTGTCGGGTCTGATCCCAACGGGCGAAAGGGGCCGGCAGCGAGCGTTTCGAGGCGAGGCGGATGGCCCGGTCCAGTGCGACCCAGCACATCAGGCGCGAGTGCAGGAAATGATGTTGTTCGCCGCGCATTTCCCAGATACCGACGTCCTCCTGCTGCCAGGTGTCGCAGACCTGATCGACCACCTCCACTGTGTGTTTCCAGCCTTCATGGGAAATGGCTTCGCCGTATTTGTTGACCAGGTACACCGCATCCATCAGCTCGCCGAAGATGTCGAGCTGGATCTGTGCATAAGCCTGGTTGCCGATGCGCACTGGCGTCGAGTCGCCATGGCCGGACAGGTGCGCAAGTTCCATTTCCGGCAGCTCCTGGCGACCGTCGATGCCGTAAAGGATTTTGAGTTTCATCGATTGGCCGTGGCTGTCGCTGACTCGCCCGCGCATCCAGCGCATGTAGGCGTTGGCCTCTTCGACGAAGCCCAGGCGCATGAAGGCGTAGACAGTAAAGGAGGCGTCGCGGATCCAGGTGTAGCGATAGTCCCAGTTGCGTTCGCCGCCGGTCGTTTCCGGCAGGCCGAAGGTTGCCGCGGCGAGAATCGCCCCGTGCTTGCGCGAGGTCAGCAGCTTCATCGCCAGTGCCGAGCGATTGACCATTTCCCGCCAGCGCCCGCGATAGTTGGACTGGCCGATCCAGTCACGCCAGAACTTCAACGTGCGATCCACACACAGTTGTGCGGCGCCCTCCTTGAAGCGCGGATCGTCGACGGCGCCGAGCAGGAACTCGGCGGTCTGCTCCTGCTGCAGGGTGAATTCGGCGACCGCCTGGTGAGCGTCAATGCTCAAGGGTTGATCCGCCCTCAGACGCAGGGGAGGCTGCCGGGCTGCCTCGAAGATCACGTCCTTCCCGTCCTGGCGGGCCAGCGTATTGGCGCGGGCATAGTCATGACGATCGGCACAGCGCAGATGGAAAGTCGCCTGGCCGCTGACCACACGCACGCGCCGTATGAGCAATGGCCGATCATCCTCGGTATCACCGATGGGCAACAGATCGGTGACCTCCACCACGGCGCGGTCACTGAGCCAGCGGGTTTGCAGTACGTTGGTGTCGGGCAGGTAAATCTGTTCGCGACGCGCGTCGGGCAAGTCCGGGGACAGCTGGAAAATGCCTGCTTCGGGGGTGTCCAGCAGCGAACAGAAAATCGTCGGGCTGTCGAACTCCGGCCAGCAGAAGAAATCCACGCTGCCCTTGTCGTTGACCAGCGCGGCGCTGCGCATGTCGCCGATGATGCCGTGGGCGTCGATAGGGCTTTGGCGTTCGGGGTGGTGAACAATCATGGTCACGGACTCCGGAGTTGCGTCGAGGGCCTGAACAGCTGACTGGCGGGCGCCCCCCGGAGTTCATGTCAAACCATGAAATGTTCTTCACCCCCCAGCGGTGCGCGCTGTCTCCGGGACCTGATAGCGGCCGCTATAGCGATGCCACTCCAGGCTGCCGGCCATCCAGCTTCTGACCCCGGTCAGGTAGCGTCGCAGCAACGGTGTGGCGTCACGCAGCAGTGCCTGTTCGGTGGTTTCATACAGGCGCACCACATCGTCATGAATCGAGGCGCTCAGTTTCATGGCTTGCTCGATCGAGCAACCCTGCTCGCTCATCAATAACAGGGGCAGATTGAAGTCGCCCACCTGGGCCAGGCTCTCCTTGGGGGCCGAATACAGATCGTTGGCGATAATGGTGGCGCTGGCGGCCAGAGTCGTGGCGCGTCGCACGTCAGGCGCGCAGTAAACGTTGGCCGGCAGTTCATAGCCGCCGATGATGTCGATCAACGACATGCAGGGTAAAAAGCTGTTGGTCTGGCGCTGGGCCAGATATTCCCAGAGGGCGGGCTGGACTCCGTTGATGCGCCATGCGGCTTCGGCGCCCATGGTGACGAACATCGCGATGATTTCATGCCTGACCCTGGCGACCTGGGCGGGCGTGGCGAAATCGGCGACACGTGCCATGTATGCACGCAGGCCGACCAGTACCGGGTCATGGTCCAGCGCCGCTTCCAGGTCGACACAATAAGGTTCGACCAGGTGCGCAGGTTCCAGTGCGGCCAGTGCGATCGATAGTCGTGGCCCGACCAGCGCCGGGACGGATCCGGTGCTTTCATCATCGCAGTAGTAATCATCCACGGCGAACAGCGCGGCGATGCATTGCGCCGACAACAGCAGACGATCCGGATCATCGGTATCGGTATGGCACAACATGGCGAACCGGCCGAATGCCGAGGCGCGAATCTTGTGCTGTTGGCCAGCGAAAATGCCGGTCTATTCCACCCAGTGCATGAGACGTTCATCAACCTCGGACCCCAGCGCCTCATCGATCCGCAATGGAGCGGGGCAGTACAGTGGCGGTACCTGCCAGCGCGACGCTGTCGCCTCAGGCGGTATAGAGCCAAGGGCGAACTCATACCATTGCCGCAGGCCATTGACGCCGAATTGTTCGAGGATTTTGTGGAACCACGGGGTAAATGCCTGCGGAGCTGCCTCGACCATTTCTGCGACTCTCGACAACTCCAGCCATTGCCAGCCCTGAGCCTCTTCGGGGTTCGCGAGCGGGTCGCTATCGCAGATGCCGGCAAAGACATGATCGAACTCGTGCTCGATCAATTGATTCGAGACAGGCTCGCGGTACAGCAGCGTCGAGACCTTATGCAGTTTGCAGCTCATGCCCATTTCTTCGCCGAGCCTGCGCAGCGCCGCAGTGGCTGTTCGCTCGCCCTGACGGGGATGACCGCAGCAAGTGTTCGTCCACAACCCGGCGCAATGGTATTTGCCCGGGGCGCGCTATTGCAGCAGCAGCCGACCGCTGCGATCGAAGATGAACACGGAGAAGGCCCGGTGCAGAAGGCCCTGGCGATGGACCTGCATTTTGGGGGCATAGCCGGTGGGACGGTCCTTGGGATTGACCAGTATCAGTAATTCTTCCATAGCTAGACTCCTGTTTGTCTTCGCTACCGGACATTACTGCGGACCAGACTTGCTAGTGAACATCAGACATTGGGTGGTGTACCGGGAAAATCTAGATCAGCTTCGTAGACGTCGCAAGCAAGGGCACTGTAGGAGCGAGCATGCTCGCGATGGACGAAAGAATGCCGCGGGGTGTCAGACCACCAGCGTTATCGTTGACCTCCATCGCGAGCATGCTCGCTCCTACAGGGGGATGTCATGGAATAAATTTCTGAAGCGCTCATCCGTTCTCCTCAATAGATAATCTGCGAGGAAAGCCGGGTGACGCCACTGACATTGCTGTGCCTGCCCTATTCGGGCGCGAGTGCCATGGTTTACAACCGCTGGCGGAACAAGCTGCCGCAGTGGCTCAAAGTGCATCCGGTGGAGCTGCCGGGGCGCGGTGCCCGGTTCGGCGAGCCGTTGCAGACCGACATGCGGCGTCTGGCAATGCAACTGGCGCAGGAGCAAATGCCGATGCTCAAGGCGCCGTATGCGTTGTTCGGGCATAGCCTCGGTGCATTGCTGGCCTGTGAAATGGCCCATGCCTTTCGCTCGCTCGGTTGCCCGGAGCCGGCGGCCCTGTTCGCCTCGGGCACCGCAGCGCCGACGATGCGTTTCGATTACGACCGGGGCTTGGCCCAGCCCAAAACCGATGCCGAGCTGATCGAGCAGTTGCGCACGCTCAATGGCACCAGCGAGGAAGTGTTGGCCAATGAAGAGCTGATGAGTCTGACTCTGCCGATCCTGCGCGCCGACTTTCAGTTATGCGGGCGATTCGAGCCGCAGCAGCGACCCTTGCTCAAATGTCCGGTGCACGTACTCGGCGGCAAGGCCGACCGCGCCACGACCGAACAACTGATTGGCTGGAGCAAGGAAACACGCGGGAGTTTCTCCCTGGATATGCTCGCTGGCGGGCACTTTTTCATCCAGGAGCACGAGGCCAAAGTACTGCGGGTGATCAAGGATCAGTTGAAGGTTCATCATCGGCGACATGCAATGGCCGCCAGCGCCTGACAGTAATCCTGTGGGAGCGAGCCTGCTCGCGATTGAGCCATTAACGGCAGCGCAAATCCATAAAGCTGAACCCTCCCTGAAGAACCCCGCAATTCCCCCTGCAAGATCCTGTAACAGGTTTACTCTGCAAATACCGGGGCGTAAGCTTCGCGCGTTTTCAATCAATAGCGGAGACCCACAGTGGGTACTTGTTCGAGTGACAGTAGTCGGCCGGTTTCGATAACCGGCACATTCTCGGCCAGATAACGCGCTCCCTTTCGTGCCGTTGTCTCGCCGTAAAAGCGAGCAGCGGCATCCCGATCACGGCCATCATCGGTCCGTGTCCCGACGTCCTACTCATCGACGCTGAACCGTGCGTGATGTTCGACCCTGTGTCGTCATCGCGGCGCACCGACACGCCTGCTCGACGGTTTCCCGGCTGACCCTGGGGGAACTGCCATGAACCTGAGCCTGCTCAAGGAATTCTTCGCCGGATTTCTGCGCACCCGCCACATTGCCCGGCACTTCCGTCGCCTGGCACTGCTGGAAACCTTCACCGACACCACGGTCAGCCGTGAAGTGCCGCCGACCCTTGCGCAAACCCTGGTCAGTGCCGCCGGCAGCGATACCGGCTCGTTGCTGGACTTGCTGGGCAGCCACACCGATGGCTTGAGCGAGGTAGAAGCCGAAGCCTTGCGCGAACAGTTCGGCCTCAACGAAGTCGAGCATGAGCAGCCGCTTCCTTGGTGGGTCCACCTGTGGCACTGCTACAAAAACCCGTTCAACCTGCTGCTGACCTTGCTGGCGGTCATCTCCTGGCTGACCGAGGACATGAAAGCCGCCATCGTGATCTTTTCCATGGTGGTGCTTTCGACCCTGTTGCGCTTCTGGCAGGAAAGCAAATCCAACCAGGCGGCCGACGCCCTCAAGGCCATGGTGAGCAACACCGCCACGGTATTGCGTCGCGATCAGGACAGCCAAAGTGCCCAGCGCCTTGAATTGCCAATCAAGCAACTGGTGCCGGGGGACCTGATTGTGCTGTCGGCCGGTGACATGATCCCCGCCGACTGCCGGGTGCTCAGTGCCAAGGACCTGTTCGTCAGCCAGGCGGCGATGACCGGCGAATCGATGCCGGTAGAAAAATTCCCCCGCCAGCAGGACCGCGGCACCCTCAACCCGCTGGACCTGGACAATATCCTGTTCATGGGCACCAACGTGGTGTCCGGTACGGCCATGGCGGTGATCCTCACCACCGGCAACAGCACCTATTTCGGTGCCCTGGCCCAGCGGGTCGGTGCGACCGACCGTGCACCCACCTCGTTCCAGAACGGGGTCAACAAAGTCAGCTGGCTGCTGATCCGCTTCATGTTCGTCATGGCGCCGCTGGTGTTGTTCATCAACGGTTTCACCAAGGGCGACTGGACCGAGGCACTGCTGTTCGCGCTGTCGATCGCCGTGGGCCTGACCCCGGAAATGCTGCCGATGATCGTCACCTCGACCCTGGCCAAGGGCGCGGTGTTTCTGTCACGCAAGAAAGTCATCGTCAAACGCCTGGATGCCATTCAGAACTTCGGCGCCATGGATGTGCTGTGCACCGACAAGACCGGGACCCTGACTCAGGACAAGATCTTCCTGGCGCGTAACGTCGATGTCTGGGGCAGCGATTCGGACGATGTGCTGGAAATGGCATACCTCAACAGCTACTACCAGACCGGCCTGAAGAATCTGCTGGATGTGGCGGTGCTCGAACATGTGGAAGTCCATCGCGAACTGAAGGTCGGCACGGCGTTTCGCAAGGTCGATGAAATTCCTTTCGACTTCACGCGTCGGCGCATGTCGGTGGTGGTTGCCGAGCGCGACCACCCGCATCTGCTGATCTGCAAGGGGGCTGTGGAGGAAGTGCTGGCGGTGTGCACCCGGGTACGTCACGGCGAGAAGGATGAAGTGCTGAGCGACGCGTTGCTGGCGCGGATCCGCCAGGTGACGGCCACCTTCAACGCCGAAGGGTTGCGGGTCGTGGCCGTGGCCGCGCGGTCGATGCTTGAAGGGCACGATGCCTACAGCCTGGCCGATGAGCAGGAACTGACATTGATCGGCTACGTCGCGTTCCTCGATCCGCCCAAGGAAAGCACCGCACCGGCGCTCAAGGCCCTGGCGGAGCACGGCGTGTCGGTCAAGGTGCTGACCGGCGACAACGAACTGGTGACCGCCAAGATTTGCCGCGAAGTCGGCCTGGAGCAGCAAGGCTTGCTGATGGGCAACGACATCGAACGCATGACCGACGCCGAACTGGCGGTGGCGGTCGAGCGCACCAACGTCTTTGCCAAACTGACGCCGTCGCACAAGGAACGCATCGTGCGCCTGCTCAAGGGCAACGGCCATGTGGTCGGTTTCATGGGCGACGGCATCAACGATGCACCGGCCCTGCGTACCGCCGATATCGGCATTTCGGTGGACAGCGCCGTGGACATCGCCAAGGAAGCGGCAGACATCATCCTTCTGGAAAAGAGCCTGATGGTGCTGGAGGAGGGCGTGCTGGAAGGGCGGCGGACTTTCGCCAACATGCTCAAGTACATCAAGATGACCGCCAGTTCCAACTTCGGCAATGTGTTCTCGGTGCTGGTGGCCAGTGCGTTCATTCCGTTCCTGCCGATGCTGCCGATGCACCTGCTGGTGCAGAACCTGCTGTATGACATTTCGCAGATCGCCATCCCGTTCGATAACGTCGATGCCGACATGCTGAAAAAACCGCAGCGCTGGCAGCCGGCGGATGTCGGTCGGTTCATGCTGTTTTTCGGGCCGATCAGTTCGATCTTCGACATCACTACCTTTGCCTTGATGTGGTACGTGTTCGACGCCAACACCCCGGATCACCAGACCCTGTTCCAGTCCGGCTGGTTCGTGGTCGGGCTGCTGACCCAGACACTGATCGTGCACATGATTCGCACACCGAAGGTACCGTTCCTGCAAAGCCGCGCGGCGATGCCGCTGCTGGTGATGACCGGGTTGATCATGGCCGTGGGCATTTTCCTGCCGATGGGGCCGCTGGCGCACTACTTCAAGCTGCAAGCGCTGCCTTCGCTCTACTTCGTGTTCCTGCCGGTGATTCTGCTGGCGTACATGGGCCTGACCCAGGCAGTGAAGGGGTTCTACATCCGGCGGTTCGGTTGGCAATGAGGTGTCTGCTGTGGCGCATGGCTTTTCGGAAAAGTCCTACAGAAAGCCCTGGGGCTCTTCCGTAGCCTTGCGCCCTCATTCATCTGCCCGCGGGGGCCCCGTTGTCGACCCAGTCATTGCGTATCCTGATTGCCGACGAGCAACACTTTAACCGGCTGACCATCGAGCGTTGCTTCAACCGGTTCGGTTGTTACCGAGTGGCCCCGGTGCAAAACCTGGAAGAGCTGCTGACGTTGGTGGAGTACGCGTGTGAGTCCTTCGACCTGCTGGTCATCAACGCCGCGCTGGCGCACGGGAAGCTGGACCTGCGGGACTTCTGCCTCGATAACCGGCAACTGGGCCATGTATTGATTTACGACGGCCAGCGGGCCGGGTTGCCGGTGATTCCTGCGTGCGGGCAGCAGAAGGTCGAAGTCAGTCATGCCTTGTTGCCCGATCTTGCGTCGATCGAGCGCTTGATTGCACTCAGGGATACGCAGCTGCCGTTCGTCGGGACTGTCATTTCTGTCAGGTAGTCCGGTGAGCTTATCCATGCAAGAGTCTATGCGCAGCCACTGCGTCTGATCCGGGCCTTGCCCAAGGGCAGCAGTGCTCGACCGTCGTATTTTTGCCCAGGGAGTTGCCATGAAGTCAGCGCTGGTTGTGGACGATCATCCGGTGATTCGCGGCGCCGTCAAAATCGTACTCAAACAGGAGGGATTCAAGCGTATCCACGAAGCCGACAGTGGGAATGAAGTCTTGTCGTTGATCCGCGAGCACCAACCGGAACTTGTCGTGCTGGATCTGAATATTCCTTCGCTCGACGGGTTGGATGTGCTGGCACGAATCCAGGCCGGGGAGGTGGCCTGCCGCGTCGTGGTCTTCACGTCCCAGGAGCCGGAGTTTTATCAGGACCGCTGCATGCGCGCCGGTGCTGCGGCTTATGTAGCCAAAACCAACGATCTGCAACATCTGCACAAGGCCGTGCATGCCGTGATGGGGGGATACACCTACTTCACGCGATTGCCGTCCAGTTCAGTGTCGATGAGTACGTTGCAGCGCAGCGAAAAACAGATGATCGACAACTTGTCGGACCGCGAGTTGACGATTTTCCAGCACCTGGCGCGGGGCATGAGCAACAAGGGCATTGCCGAAGTCATGCACCTGAGCCACAAGACCGTCAGCACCTACAAAACCCGTTTGACGGAAAAGCTCAACGTCGAGTCGTCGGTGCATCTACGCGATCTCGCCCGGCGAAACCATTTGATCTGAATGAACACCTTGCGGCGCTTGCGCAACCTGAAAAATCTCCTGTTGCTGGGCGTCTTCCTCGGGGCATCGAGTGTCCATGCGCAACCGCAAGCCCTGGCCTTGCTGGGGCGCTCAAACGTGGAAGGCTACAGCGCCAGACTGTCGGAGGCCGATGCGCGCTGGCTGCAGAGCAAGGGCCGCTTGGTGCTTGCCGTCTCCGCCCCCGACTATCCTCCTTTCGATATCACCACCACCGGTCATGCCCTGGAAGGCATGACCGCCGATTACGCCGGTTTGCTCGCGCAGCTGCTGCGGGTGCCGATCGAGGTTCAGCGCTACGAGTCGCGCGAGCAAGCTGTGCAGGCGCTCAAGCAAGGGGCGGTCGACCTGTTGGGAACGGCCAACAGTTTTGAAGCGCAGGATCCGCAGTTGCAGATGTCCGGCGCCTACGCGGTGGATCAACCGGTGCTGGTGACCCGCGACGATCAGCCCCAGACACTGGTGCCGACGCTGGCCGGCATGCGCCTGGCGATGCTGTATCACTACTTGCCCGAACGCAGCGTTCGGCAGTTCTATCCGCAGGCGCAGGTCCGGCTCTTTCCTTCGACGCTGGGGGCGGTGGGGGCGGTGGCTTTTGGTCAGGCGGACGTGTTTCTGGGCGATGCGATCAGCGCCCATTACCTGATCAGCAAGAATTACCTGAACAACGTCCGGCTGGCCGATTTTTCCGCCATGGAGTCCGGTCGCTTCGCCTTTGCCATGACCCGCGACAATCGCCAGTTGCTGCGCATCGTCAACCAGGCGCTCCTTGTGATCACCACCAATGAGCAGATGAACATCCTGCGCCGCTGGGGTGCCAGCGGCGCATCCATTGCCGGTACCGAGCCACTGCAATTTAGCGTGGCCGAGCAGCAGTGGCTCAAGCAACACCCTCGTTTGCGCGTAGCGGTCAATGACAACCTGATGCCGATCTCCTTCTTCGACAGTGACGGCCGGTTTCGCGGTATCGGTGCCGATGTCCTGGCGAAAATCAGCCTGCGCACTGGCTTGAAGTTCGACGTGCAGGCGACCCGTTCCATTGCGCAAATGTATGAATGGATCAGGACGGGGCAAGTCGACCTGGTAGCGGGGATCAGCCCCAGCATCGAACGCGAGGCTCAATTGCAGTTCACCCGTCCGTTTCTCACCAGCCCCAATGTCCTGGTGACTCGCGCAGAACCCGGCAGCCCGATGACCCTGGATGACATGGCCGGCAAAACGCTGGCGATTACCCAGGGCAACAGTGCCGGCGAGTTCATCCGCCAGCATTTTCCGCAGATCCGCCTGGTCGATGCGCCGTTGACGGCGGATGCGATGGACATGGTCGCCCAAGGCAAGACTGACGGTGCAATCAATTCATTGATCGGCGCCCGCTACATGATTTCCCGTTTGTATCGCGATCGCCTGCAAGTGACCAGCACGGTGGGTGTCGATCCCGCTCGCAGCACACTGGCTACCGGTCGGGACACTCCCGAGCTGCACTCGATCCTGGACAAGGCCTTGCTCAGTATCGCTCCCGAAGAGATCGACGAAATGACCCAGCATTGGCGCAACGACCTGATGCTGGAACAAAGCTATTGGTTGCGTCATCGCCAACAGATTTTCCAGGCGTTCGCCGTGGCCGGTGCCTTGCTGCTGCTTGCCCTGGGCTGGATTGCCTGGCAGCGGCGGCAGATACGCCAGCGCCAGCAGTGGCTCAGGCAACTGCAGGATGCCAAGGACGCCGCCGACGATGCCAACCGGGCCAAGACCACGTTCCTGGCCACCATGAGCCACGAGATCCGCACGCCGATGAACGCCTTGATCGGCATGCTGGAACTGGCGCTGAAACGGGCGGACGAGGGCGTTACCGACCGGGCGGCCATCGAGGTGGCCTCGAATGCCGGGCAACAGTTGCTGGCCTTGATCGGTGACATCCTGGACATCGCCCGCATCGAGTCCGGGCATCTGTCGCTGGTGCCCGAACGCGCCAATCTGCAGGCGTTGGTGGCGTCGGTGTGTCGGGTTTTCGAAGGGCTGGCGCGACAGAAGAACCTGCAATGGCGGGTCGAACTCGACGAGCATGGCGACCGCGATGTGTTGATCGACCCCACGCGGTTCAAACAGGTGCTGTCCAATCTGTTGAGCAATGCCATCAAGTTCACCCAGGCCGGCGAGGTCAGCCTGAAATTGCAGGTGGTGCCCGCACCACCGGATCGCCTTGCCGTGAGTGTGCTGATCGAAGACAGCGGCAGGGGTATCAGCGCCTTTGACCAGCAACGCTTGTTCAGCCCGTTCGTGCAGGCGGGGAACAGTCGGCAATCAGGAAGGCAGGGCTCCGGGCTCGGGCTGGTGATCAGCCGCGCGCTCTGCGAAATGATGGGCGGGCGCTTGCAACTCGACAGTGTGCTGGGGCGCGGTACACGGGTGCAAATCAGCCTGCGTCCGCTGGCGTTGCCGGCGCTGCCCGCCGTCGAGATGCCACAAGGCGAATCATTGCCCAGGACCCGTCCGCTGAGGATTCTGGTGGTTGATGACTATCCGGCCAATCGCTTGCTGCTCTCACGGCAGTTGAGTTACCTGGGGCATCAGGTACAGGTCGCGGAGGATGGCCGACAGGGCTTGGGGCAATGGCGCGAGCACGTCTTCGACCTGGTCGTCACCGACTGCAACATGCCGCTGGTCAGCGGCTATGAGCTGGCGAGGGCGATCCGTGACGAAGAGCGTTTTGAAGTGGGGCAACGGACCCTCATTCTGGGGTTCACCGCCAATGCCCAGCCCGAGGAAAAAGTTCGTTGCATCGAAGCAGGCATGGACGATTGCCTGTTCAAGCCCATTCGGTTGATCGACTTGAGCACCTGGCTGGCCGACACATTTTCCAGTGAGTCGACCAGTGCAGCCCAACTGCCTGGCGTCACTGAAATCGATTTGAGCGGCTTACGCCAGTACACCGGCGCGGACAGTGAACTGATCACCCAGCTCTTGCACGATCTGGCCGTGTCCAACCGCAATGATCGCCAACGCTTGCAGGAAGAACACGCCAGCGGCAATCAACACGGCTTGCGCGAACTGGCGCACCGCATCAAGGGTGGGGCGCAGATGGTTCGGGCGATGAAGCTGGTCGAGTGCTGCGAACAATTGGAGCGTGCATGTGGTGAGGGTGATGCCCAATTGATCGACGCCGCGGTCGATCAGTTGCATCAGGTCATGACACGTCTGGATCATCATCTTGGGCAAGGCTGAAATTCAGTTCCAGTGCAGAGGCCTGCTGCCCGATATGACGCCTTCGCGGGCAAGCCTCGCTCCTACAGATCCGTGTCGCAGTGTTCGTGGACAACTCCTGCCCACGGTTCGGCGGGTTCAAGATGTAGATATTGTTCCGCTGATAGAACACTGAGGCTGTTTTTTGCCGTCTAGCGCAAGAAAGTGTCGGGTTTTATGATTAATTCATGGTTTGACCACTTCTTCAGGAGACACCATGAAAAACATCATCGGTATCTACACCAGTCCGCGGGGCCACTGGGTTGGCGACGGTTTTCCGGTTCGTACGCTGTTTTCCTACGACGGTCTGGGCAAACACATCAGCCCGTTTCTGTTGCTCGACCATGCAGGCCCGGCCCAATTCACCCCGACCACCGCGCGGCGCGGCGTGGGTGAGCATCCGCACCGCGGTTTCGAAACCGTGACCATCGTTTACGAAGGCGAAGTGGAGCACCGCGACTCCACCGGCGCCGGGGGCATCATCGGACCGGGTGATGTGCAATGGATGACCGCCGCTTCCGGCATCATCCATGAAGAGTTTCATTCCGAGGCCTTCGCCAAGAGTGGCGGCAACCTGGAAATGGTCCAGTTGTGGGTCAACCTGCCGGCCAGGGACAAAATGGCCGACGCCGGTTACCAGACCCTCCTGGATCGGGATATCCCGAATATTGCCCTGGCGGAAAATGCCGGCAGCTTGCGATTGATCGCAGGCGAATTCGCCGGTCAACGCGGTCCGGCGCGAACCTTCACGCCTATCGATGTCTGGGATCTTCGGCTGAATGCCGGCAAGACGCTCGATCTCGACCTGCATGAGGGGCACAACACCGCACTGGTGGTGCTGCGCGGTACGGTTCGGGTCAATGGCCTGGAATCAGCGCGCGAAGGGCAGTTGGTTCTGTTCGAGCGCAAGGGCGACCGGCTGAGCCTGGAGGCCGGCACCGATGCCGTGGTGCTGCTGCTCAGCGGCGAGCCGATCGATGAGCCGATTGTCGGTCACGGCCCGTTTGTGATGAACACCGAGCAGGAAATCCACCAGGCCTTTGCCGACTTCCACTCCGGGCGTTTCGGGCGGATGCCCCTGTAGGAGCGAGCAAGCTCGCGATGGACGTCAACGATGACGCTGGAGCCCTGATGCCCCGCGGTGTCCTTGCGTCCATCGCGAGCTTGCTCGCTCCTACAGGGTTTGGCTGATCGTTCCCACGCTCCGCGTGGGAATGCAGCCCGGGACGCTCCGCGTCCCAACAAGAGCATGGGACCGATCAGGAGGCTGTATGGGCTCAGTGAAATTGCGCCCAATGTGTGCGATCTTTTGCCTATCGTCCCGCGCTGGAGCTGCTTGATGCCGTCGTTGCTCGCCGAACACCCGCTTATCTGTGCTCTGGTCCTGATCCTGGTCGATCTGGTGTTGTGGCGCCTGATCGTTGCCAACCACGGCAACTGGCAAATCGTGGTACGGGTGGTGATCTTCTCGCTGTTCAGCATCCTGTTGTTCAACGAAGGCCTGAATCCCATGGAGCCGGCGCCGTGGGCCGACAATGTACCGCTGCACCTTGCCGCCACTGGCCTGCAGATCGGCTGGTGGCTGTTCGGTGCGCGTACGCTCACGGTGCTGATCTGTGCGGTGATGATGCAGCGGGTCGGTCATACCGGACGGTTGTTGCAAGACTTGCTCGGCGCGCTGATTTTCCTGATCGCAATCATCGCCGCCATGGCCTATGTGCTCGATCTGCCGGTCAAGGGCGTGCTGGCCACCTCCGGTGCGCTGGCCATCGTTGTCGGCCTGGCCTTGCAGAGTACCCTCAGCGACGTGTTTTCCGGGATCGTCCTGAACACGACCAAGCCCTATCAGCTCGATGACTGGATCGCCATCGACGGCACCGAGGGCCAGGTCATCGATATCGATTGGCGGGCCACCCGGTTGCAGACGGCCCAGGGCAGCATGATCGTGATTCCCAACTCCCTGGCGGCCAAGGCCAAGATCACCAACTTCAGCCGGCCCAGCGATATGTTCGGCGTTTCGATCAGCTTGCAGGTCAGCCCCCATGTCCGTCCGCAAACGGTGATCGATGCCCTTGAACGGGCGATGCAGGGATGCCGTGTTCTGATGAATGCGCCGGCGCCCAAAGTGGCGCTGAAAAACTCCAGCCCGGCCGGCGTGGAGTACGAAATCATCGGGTTTGTCGCCTCGATGAGCGAGAAACGCTCGGTGCGCATCCAACTGTACGACCTGGCGTACCGGCATTTGCAGGCGTCCGGAATCACCTTGCTGTCGAGTGTGGAACCCAACCCCTCCAGTGAACATTCACGGCCACGGGCATTGCTCGACAGCTCGCCGATATTCTCGACCCTGCGCCAGGAAGAAAAAGACACCTTCAGCCAGAACATGACCCTGCAAACCTTCCGCAGCGGAGAGACGATCCTGGCGGCAGGGGAGGTCAGCCATCACTTGTTCATCATTGAGTCCGGGGTGGTCACGGTCACGCTCAATCGCCACGGGATACCGTTCGAGTCCGGGCGCATGGGACCGGGCGAGGTGATCGGCGAGGCGGGAATCCTGAACGACAGCTCGGTGCCCGCCGAGTTTGCTGCGAAGACGTCGTGTGCGCTTTACCGCATCGAAAAGGAATACCTCAAACCCTGCCTGGCCGCCCGTCACGACATCAACGAGGCAATGACCACCCTGCTGGATTTCCGCCTGCACAAAGCCAAGGTGCTGACCCAGGAAGAACCGGTGCTGGTGCAGAAGAAGGGGTTTTTGCAGTGGTTGCTCAGGCGGGCGTAACACCGCGGCGCGGATCGTCGGAACGCCGCCATCGCGAGCAGGCTCGCTCCCACAATTTGTGCCCAACGCAAATTCAATGTGGGAGCGAGCCTGCTCGCGATGGCGGCAGTCGATTTCGCCGATTCATTCAAACGCTGCCTCAAACCCTTGGTTCAACCGTCAACCAATACCGGGTCAATCGGCTGATGTTCAGCGGCAAGGTATCGCTGAGCAGACGCAGGCTGGCGTCGGTATCTCGCACGGAAAACGCCCCGGTCACCCGTAGAGCCGCGACATCCGGGTGGCAGCGCAGTACACCTGGCCGGTAGCGACCGAGTTCGCCGAGCAATTCGTCCAGGCGCATGTTGTCGGCCAACAGCATGCCCTTGTCCCAGGACATGGCTGCCATGTCGAAGCGCTCCACGGCGTCGAACCGGTTCAGCTTGAAGCGCTGGCGCTCGCCGGCCGTGAGGGTCGTACTCTGCTGCATTAGCTGCGGCGTGACCGTCACCTGTCCTTCGAGCACTGAAATCCGGCTTGCGGAGCCTTCGGTACGCACACAAAACCGTGTGCCCAACGAGCGTGCCGTTCCCTGGGGCGTTTCGACGATAAAGGGGCGTGCGGCGGGGTCTGTCGCGGTACTGACAAGCAGTTCGCCATCGAGCAACAGGACACGCCGCTCGCTCGGGTTGAAGGCGATGTTCACCGCGCTGTCGGTGTTGAGCAGCAGCTGGCTGCCGTCGGGCAATTGCAGGTGCTTCTGTTCGCCCACGGCGGTGCGCTGATCGGCGCTCCATTGCTCCCACGGCAGATGTTGCGCGGCCATGCCCAAGGGGCCGGCCATGATCAGCAAGCCCAGACGGGTGAGGGTCTGCCGGCGGCTCAGGCCTTCCTTGCGAGAAGCCCGTTGCAGGGTTTGCATGGCGAGGTTGGCCGGGACACTGCGCATATCCCCCAGCAGCATTTCGGCCCGCTGCCAGGCCTGGTCATGTTCCAGGCTACGACCGCGCCATTGGGCGATGGCCAGATGATCGGCGGTGGTGGCCGTGCCGGAATGCAACTGAACCAGCCAGTCGGCGGCTTCGCCGAGAATTTGCGGATTGATCATCGACGAACTCATCACGCGACACTCAGGCAGGCAATGAACGCTGCGCGCATATGGCGCTTGACGGTGATCAGCGAGACCTTCAGGCGGATGGCGATCTGGGCGTAGGTCAGGCCTTCGATCTGCGACAGCATGAACGTATCGCGGGTGGCTGCCGGCAGTTCGCGCAGCAGCGCTTCGATGCGCCACAGGGTTTCGAGGATCAGCAGGCGAGTTTCCGGCGAGGGCACTTCAGCCGCCGGCAAATGCGCGATGGTTTCCAGGTAGGCGCGCTCGATGTCCTGTCGCCGCCAGCGATCAATCATCAGGCCCTTGGCAATGTGCGTCAGCAGGGCCCGCGGTTCACTGCCAAGCGGCTTGGCCACCCGGCGCGTCAACAGGCGCAGGAACGTATCGTGGGCCAGGTCGGCCGCATCGCATTGATTGCCCAGTTTGCGCTGCAACCAACCCTGCAGCCAGCCGTGATGTTCGTGATAAAGGGTATGGATTTGCTGGTTCAGCGGTTGATCGGCAGATGACATGACGGGCAGATACTCGACTCGGGGCATCCTGCGTGAGTGCAATTAAGAATTGATCGCATTCTAGTGGCGCTGGCCCGGTGATGGCAATTCTCATTTCGCACTTTCTTTGCGCTAGCCCGTCAGTGGCCTACTCGACTTCCCGAATATTGGATATTTGTGTAATCCGCCGGCAGGACTAACGTAGCGGCACACCCAATCGCTCTGGAACATGCCATGCAACCACGTATCGATTTCTACACCGCAAGCCCTGACGCCCTCAAAGCCATGATTGCCCTGGAAACGGCCGTTTCCAAACTGGGACTGGAGAAGAACCTGCTCGAACTGGTCAAGCTGCGGGCCTCGCAGATCAACGGCTGTGCCTTCTGCATCGACATGCACACCAGCGACGCGATCAAGGGCGGTGAAACCCCGCGTCGCCTGTTTGCCGTGACGGCCTGGCGCGAGGCGCCGTTTTTCACCGAGCGTGAACGTGCCGCGCTGCTGTGGACCGAATCCCTGACTCAGCTCAGCCTGACTCACGCTCCGGACGAAGATTACGAAGTGGTCGCCGCGCAGTTCAGCCCCAAGGAAATGGTCGACCTGACCGTCGCCATCAGCACCATCAATAGCTGGAACCGTCTGGCGGTAGGCTTTCGCAAGACGCCTCAGGCCTGATTGCCGGCAGATGCCGACGCCTCAATGGGCGTCGGCGCTTGGCGCGGCCGGTGGTTGTACCTTGCGCATCAAGGGCACCATCGCCGTGGCGATGACGAAGCACACCCCGATCATCAGAAACGCATCGCCGTAGGTTTGCGTCTGCGCTTCACGGTAGGTCAGCAGCCAAAGCTGATGCAGGCTGGCGGTCACGCCGACGTCGCCGCTCTGACCCAGTGCGGCGAAGTTGTTGCCGACCTGGGACAGCCATTGATTGAGCGCCTCGTTGGTGCTGTTGAGGTGCTCGGCCAACCGCGTGAAGTGCAGGTTGGTGCGGTCATTGAGAATGGTCGCGCACGCGGCGATACCGATGGCGCCCCCCAGGTTTCTCATCAAGTTGAACAACCCCGACGCGTGTTTGAGCCGTGCCGGCGCCAGTCCGCCAAGGGTCAGCGTCACCGCCGGCGGCACCGCCAATTGCTGGGCTATGCCGCGAAACGCCTGGGGCAACATCAATTCCCGGGCACCCCAGTCGTGGGTGATCGGACTGAAATCCCACATCGACAGAGCGAACAGACCAAGGCCGGTCATCATGATCCAGCGCAGGTCGATGCGGTTGGCCAGAAAGGCATACAGGGGAATTGCCATGAGTTGGAACACCCCGGTGGAGAAAACCGCCAGACCAATGTCCAGCGCGCCGTAGCCGCGCACCCGGCCCAGAAACAGCGGCGTCAGGTAAATGGTGGCGAACAGGCCGATACCGGTGACGAACGAGAAGAAACAGCCCAGGGCGAAGTTGCGATCCTTCAAGGCGCGCAGATCGACGATAGGGTTGGCCACGTACAGGGTGCGGCTGATGAACGCCAGCCCCGCCAGACCACTGATCCACGCGGTGGTCAGGATGGTGCGGTCACTGAACCAGTTCCAGCGCGGGCCTTCTTCGAGGGTGTATTCCAGGCAACCGAGGAACAGCGCCAGAAACACCATGCTCAAGTAGTCCGCGCCCTTGAGCAGCGACAGTTCCGGCTGGTCGATCCTGACCAGCATCGGCACTACCACTGCGACGAAAATCCCCGGCACCAGGTTGATGTAGAACAGCCAGTGCCAGGACGAAATATCAGTAATCCAGCCGCCGATGACCGGCCCCAGGGTCGGCGCCAGGGAGGCCACCGCGCCAATGGTAGCGGCGGCGATCACCCGTTGCTTGCCGCCGAAGAAAACGAACGCCGTGGTGAACACCATCGGGATCATCGAGCCGCCGAGAAAGCCTTGCAGGGCGCGGAAGGCGATCATGCTCTGGATGTTCCAGGCCACGCCGCACAGCAGGCTGGTCAGGGTGAAACCCACGGCGGACGCGCAGAACAACCAGCGTGTGGAAAACACCCGCGACAACCAGCCGGACAGCGGGATCACAATGATTTCGGCAATCAGGTAGCTGGTTTGCACCCAGGCCGTTTCGTCGGTGCCGGCGGACAGCCCGCCACCGATGTCGCGCAACGACGCCGAAACGATCTGGATATCCAGCAGGGCGATGAACATGCCGATACACATGCTGGCGAAAGCGAAGACCTTGGTGGCCGTGGCCATGCTGGCGGCATCGAACGGTTGCGCCGGTGCGGCGCTGGCCCGGCTCACGGCGCGCTGGCCACGGTGGGCGCTTCAGGCTCCTTGCGCGTGTCCACTTCAGCGGTCACCGACAGGCCGGGACGCAGGTGACCGAGCACGCTGTCGGCCGGATCGAGGTGGATACGCACCGGTACCCGCTGGACGATTTTGGTGAAGTTGCCGGTGGCGTTTTCCGGTGGCAGTACGCTGAATTGCGAACCGCTGGCTGGCGCCAGGCTGTCCAGATGTCCGTGGAATTCCTGCCCCGACAGCACATCGGCGCGAATGATCACCCGTTGGCCTGGCGACATGCGGGCCAATTGGTCTTCCTTGAAGTTGGCGTCGACCCACAGTCCGCTGGACGGCACCACCGACAGCAATTGCGAACCCGCCTGGGCATATGCGCCGACCCGGGCGCGACGGTTGCCGATCACACCATCCACCGGCGCGCGCAATTCGGTATAGCCGACGTTCAGTTGCGCCAGATCACGTTCGGCGCGGGCCTGGATCAGGGCGGCGCGAGCCTGTTGTTTCTGTGTGGCGATGACGTTCAGCTGACGCTGCGCGGCCAGCAGTTCAGCCTGGGCGCGGGCGCTCAAGGCTGAAGCCGTCTTGAAGGTGGCGTTGGCGCGTTGGGCGCTTTCAACCGAGACGGCGTTGGTGCTGACCAGCTTCTTGTAGCGCGCATCGTCATCACGGGAGCGAGCGGTTTCGGCACCGGCGGCATCGATACCGGCGCGGGCCTGGCCGATCACGGCCTGTTGCAGTTGTTCGGTGGCGTCGAGGTTGGCCAGCAGGGCCTCTTGCGCCGCCACCGCGCCTTCGGCCTTGGCCAGGTTGGCGCGGTAATCCCGAGAGTCGAGACGAATCAGCACATCGCCGGCCTTGACCTTCTGGTTGTCGGTGACGAGCACTTCGTCAATGTAACCGGCGACTTTCGAACCGATCACCGTCACGTCGCCGCCGATGTAGGCGTCGTCGGTTTCCTCGATGTAACGACCGGTCGTCCACCAGTGCGCGGCGTAAACACCCGCCAGCACCAGCGCTGCTGCACCCAGTGTCGGTAACAGCAGGCGCTTGAGCAGGGGAGGCCTGGTCGCCTTCACCGGCGCGGCAAGGTCGGGTTCAACGGTAGGCATGCTGGTCATGGACGGTTACCTGTGAAAGCGGCTGTTTATTACGCGTGTAATATGACGCAGGTAATATATTTTGACAATTTATTTTTACAGCCGATGGTCGGGTGGCGCGCAGAAGCATTCCTGTAGGAGCGAGCACGCTCGCGAAGATGGCACATCCAACACAAAGGCTTGCTGACCCGACGCCATCGCTGGCAAGCCAGCTCCCACAGATTGGGGGCGTTCACGACTTCTGCGTCCGGTGCAAAACCTGTAGGAGCGAGCACGCTCGCGAAGATGGCACATCCAACACAAAGGCTTGCTGACCCGACACCATCGCTGGCAAGCCAGCTCCCACAGATTCGGGGCGTTCACGACTTCTGCGTGCGGTGCATAACCTGTAGGAGCGAGCACGCTCGCGAAGATGGCACATCCAACACAAAGGCTTGCTGACCCGACGCCATCGCTGGCAAGCCAGCTCCCACAGATTGGGGGTGTTCACGATCTCTGCGTGGGTGCATAACCTGTGGGAGCGAGCCTGCTCGCGATGGCGGTGCACCAGGCAACATCGTTGGTGACTGGACGGCCGCTATCGCGAGCAGGCTCGCTCCCACATTATTTAAATGGTTATTGGCTCGCTAACTTTGCACCAGCCACAGTCACACCATCCTTGCCATCGCGGCTACTGACCCCAAC
The DNA here is from genome assembly GCF_050280625.1 of Pseudomonas sp. NPDC089569. NCBI lineage: Bacteria > Pseudomonadati > Pseudomonadota > Gammaproteobacteria > Pseudomonadales > Pseudomonadaceae > Pseudomonas > Pseudomonas sp. NPDC089569. The sequence continues at coordinate 7,988 of NZ_JBNNVQ010000058.1, read as the reverse complement.
CAACCACGCCTGCAGCACCTCGGGATGCGCTTTGAGCCAGGCCTTGGCCGCCGCCCTGGGTTTCTGGTTCTGGTTCAGGACCGCGTCCATCAACTGGTTTTCCATGGCCAGGCTGAACTCCATGTTTTGCAGGAGCTTGCCGACATTGCTGCATTCGCTGAGGTAGTCCTTGCGCACGTTGGTGTACACCGTGGCCTGGCCAAAGTTGGGGCCGAAGTAGTCGTCGCCGCCGCTCAGGTACTTCATCTTGTTGCGGGTGTTCATCGGGTGCGGTTCCCAGCCCAGGAATACCATCCATTCGTTCTTGCGCGTGGCGCGCTTGAGTTGCGAGAGCATCGCCGCTTCGCTGGATTCGACAATCTTGAAATCCTTCAGGCCAAAGGCGTCCTTGTCGATCATGCTCTGGATCAGCCGATTGCCATCGTTGCCCGGTTCGATGCCGTAGAGCTGGCCGTTGAGCTTGTCCTTGAAGCGGGCAATGTCGGCGAAATCATGCAACCCGGCGTCGTACACGTAATCGGGTACCGCCAGGGTGTATTTGGCACCGTGCAAATTGGCGCGCACGGTTTCCACGGTGCCGGCGTCGCGGTAGGGCTTGATGTCGTTTTCGGTGGTGGGCATCCAGTTGCCGAGGAACACATCCAGTTCCTTGCCCGAAGACAAGGCGCGGTAGGTCACCGGAATCGACAACATCGTGGTTTTGGTTTTATAGCCCAGCGATTCCAGCACTTCACTGGCGACGGCTGTGGTGACGGTGATGTCCGTCCAGCCGACATCGGAGAAACGTACCGTGGCGCAGGATTCCGGCTCGCCAGCCTGGGCAAGCAACGGGACGCACAGGCAGGGAATGCAGAGCGACGCAAGCAAGGGCAAGGCTTTCATGGATCAACTCCTCAAGGGTGAACGTCGGCAGCGGTTTGGGGTAAGGCGTTTTTTGTTGTTTTGGGTGCGGCAAAAAACCTGCTTTAACGCGTTGAGCCAGATCGACCCCCGTCAGGGCTGATCGACACCGAACCAGTTCAGCGCGGCCGGTTCGGTATTGAGATAGACGTGCTTGAGTTCGGTGAACTCATCGAGCCCGGCCCGCGACAGTTCGCGACCGATGCCGCTGGACTTGTAGCCGCCCCACGGCGCCTGCGGGAACGCGGCGTTGTAGTCGTTGATCCACAGGGTGCCGACCCGCAGTCGCCTGGCCATGCGCCAGGCCTTGCCGGTGTCTTGCGTCCAGACGCCGGCGGCCAGGCCATAGGGCGTGTCGTTGGCCAGCTGCAGGGCCTGGGCTTCACCGCAAAAGCGCTCGACCGTGATCACCGGGCCGAAGATTTCTTCGCGGGCAATGCGCATGTCGGCGGTGACGTTGCCGAGAAGGGCGGGATGCAACCAGAACCCCCGCTCGAATTGCTCGGGGATGGTTCCACCGGCCAGCAAGGTCGCGCCTTGTTCCACGGCACCGGCAATCATCGTGAGGATCTGGTCGCGCTGACCAGCGGAGATCAGCGGGCCCATTTGCGTCGACTGATCCAGGCCATTGCCCAGGCGGATGCGCCGGATGCGTTGTTGCAGTGCCTCGACAAACCGGTCATGAATGCCGTCTTCGACCAACAGCCGCGAGCCGGCGGAGCAGATCTGCCCGGCATTGAAAAACACCGCGTTCAACGCCTGATCCAGCGCCACGTCGAAATCGGCATCGGCGAACACAATGTTCGGATTCTTGCCGCCCAGCTCCAGTGCCACTCGCTTGAAGTTGCCGCTGGCGGCGCGCATCACCTTGCCGCCGGCCCCGGCGCCACCGGTCAGCGACACCAGGTCCACTTCATCGCTGGCGGCGAGCAATTCACCGACTTCACCCGGCCCGCACAGCAGGTTGAACACCCCTTGGGGCAAACCGGCCTGTTCCAGTAAGGCCGTCAAGCGATGGGCCGTCATCGGCGTCAGGCTGCTGGGCTTGAACACCACCGTGTTGCCGGCGGCCAGGGCCGGGGCGATTTTCCACACCGCTTGCAGCAGCGGGTAGTTCCAGGGGGCGATCAAGGCGCACACGCCCACCGGTTCACGCTGGTTGAAGCTGATGACATGGGCCGGTGCATGGCTGTTGACGCTGGCGCTGTCGCTTTCCAGCAGGGCGGCGTAATAGCGGAACGTGGCCACCACGTTGCCGATGTCGCCCAGGCTTTCGCCCAGGGTCTTGCCGGCGTTGAGGGTTTCCAGGCGGGCCAGGTGTTCGGCGTCGCGCTCGATCAGTCCGGCGATTTTCTGCATCAGTTGCGCACGCTCGGTGACCGGCATGCTTGCCCAGGGACCGTCATCGAATGCCCGGCGTGCGGCACTGATCGCCCGTTGCGCATCCGCCGCATCGGCAACGGCCACCTGCGCCAAGACTTCTTCGGTGGCGGGGTTGATCACATCGCGATACTGCTGCGCCTGTGGCGCTTGCCAGTAACCTGCGATGAACAAACGAATCTGCAGCATGGGCGTCTCCAGCCAAGTGGGTCGTGGCCGTCACTATGGCTGGGTGGCTATTGCCGCTCTTGATCAAACGCGGCATATCCACGCCGTTTTCCCACGATTGCGAAAGCGCGCAAAAACGGCAGCCGATGTCGTTTGCCATCAAGTGCCCACAGGGCGTCTCTCTACACTGCCAGGCATCCGATCAACGTCTTTGGAGCACGGGATGAGTCAATCTGTCGAGCAACTGAGGGTTCATCTGGCCTGCGCGTTCCGTTGGGCCGCGCGGTTGAACCTGCACGAATCCATCGCCAATCATTTCAGCGTGGCGGTATCAGGGGACGGCCGGGAGTTTCTAATCAATCCGTACGGCAAGCACTTCTCGCGCATCAGGGCCAGTGACCTGCTGCTGGTCAATGCCGATGAACCCGCCAGCCTCGATCGTCCCGGCGCGCCGGACATCACCGCCTGGGCTCTGCACAGTGCCTTGCACCGCAACCAGCCCCACGCCCGTTGCATCCTGCATACCCACTCCCGATACGCCACGGCGCTGGCTTGCCTGGCGGATTCGCGTTTGCCGCCGATCGAGCAGAACTGCATGCGCTTTTTCGAGCGCGTGGTCATCGATGAGGGCTTCGACGGCATGGGGCTGGGGGATGAGGCCGAGCGGGTCAGCCGCTTGCTGGGGGACAAGCCGATCCTGTTGATGGGCAATCACGGGGTGCTGGTGGCCGCGCCGAGCATCGCCCAGGCATTCGATGATCTGTATTACTTCGAACGGGCCTGCGAGACCTACATCACCGCGCTTTCAACCGGCCGCGAGTTGCGCATCGCCAGCGATGCAATCGCCCGCAAGACGTGCCGGCAATGGCTCGACTATCCGGGCTTTGCCGACAAGCATTTCAACGCCTTGCTGGGGATTCTGGACGAAGAGGAACCGGGCTATCGGCTGTAACCATTGCCCCGGTCACAGGTTACCTGTAGGAGCGAGCATGCTCGCGATGGACGTCAACGATAACGTTGGCTGACTGGATGCCCGCGGTGTTCTTGGGTTCATCGCGAGCTTGCTCGCTCCTACAGGTAAAGAGGTCAGCGCTTCCTGGCCAGCGGCTGGCGCATCACCGGTGCGGTCCATACCTGGCTGCGGTCTTCGCTGGGCGGGCAGCCGAAACGCGCGCGATAGGTGCGGGAGAAATGCTCCAGCGATCCGAATCCCGAACTGGCCGCGACCTGGGCCACGCTCAGTTGCGTCTGCTGCAACAGATTGTGTGCCCTGGCCAGGCGCAGAGTGAGGTAGTACTTGAGGGGCGACAGGCCGGTCTGATGCTTGAACTGGCGCTCCAGCTGCCGTCGTGACAAGCCGACTTCATCGGCAATCGCTTCGCAGTCCAGCGGTTCTTCCAGCGCCTTTTCCATCAGTTGCACGGCCCGGCGGATCTTGCTGCCGTACAGGCCGCTGTGGCCCGGACCACCGTCCAGCTGGTTGTCCGCAGGCGCCCGTACCTTGCCCATCAACAGATGCATGCCGATTTCCCGCGCCAGTTCGCTGTCCACACTCTGGCCGATCCAGCCGAGCAGCATATCCAGCGTCGTCGTCGCACCCGCGCACGTCAGGCGTTGTCGCTCCAGCGTGTACAGCTGCGGACGGGCGTGGACGCGCGGATAGCTTTCCTGGAAACCCTGCAGGTTGTCCCAATGCACCGCCGCTTCATAACCGTCGAGCACGCCGGCAGCGGCCAGCAGTTCGGTGCCGGTTTCCACGCCCATCAACACGGCACCGAACAGCGCCTGCTTGCGCAGCCAGCTCTTGAGCGCGACGTTGCGGCTGTGTTTGTGCACATCGAAACTGGCGATCACCAGGCACGCATCAAACCCCTGATCGGTCTTCAAACCGTCGTCGGCCACGGTGGTCAGTCCGTTGCTGGCCTGCACGGGGCTGCCGTCCAGCGACAGCAGTGACCATTCGAACAGTTGCCGCTGGGTCAGCCAGTTGGCGATGGCCAGGGGTTCGAGCACGGCGGCCAGGCCGAAGTTGGAAAACGACGGTAACAGCAACACCGCGACGCGCAACGGCGCGACATCGCCGCGTCGCCAGGTGAAGCGCGATTGCGTCTTGCTGTCGGATACCTGATCGCTCATGTCTGCCCTCTATCGTTGCTGAGTCTGCCATTGCGGATGGATCCATACCGGGACATCGGCGCCGGGCAAGGGGGACTTGCCGCCAATCATGTCACTGGCCTTTTCCGCGATCATCACCGTCGGTGCGTTGGTGTTGCCACTGACGATGATCGGCATGATCGAGGCGTCCACCACGCGCAAACCTTCAAGGCCATGCACGCGCAGTTGCGCATCGACCACCGCTTCGGCATCGCCCGGCGGCCCCATCTTGCAGGTACCACTGGCATGGTAGCCGGTTTCCGTCACTTGCCGGGCCCAGGCATCCAGCGCTTCGTCACTTTGCGCCTGCGGGCCGGGCACCAGTTCCTCACCCCGGAACGCGGCCATGGCCGGTTGCGCGATGATCTCGCGCACCAGTCGCGCGCCGGCGCGCATGTCGGCACGATCCTGCTCGGTTTTCAGGTAATTGAACAGGATGCGCGGCGGTTGCCTGGGGTCGGCGCTGTTGAGGGTGACGCTGCCCAGGCTGGTAGGGCGCATCAGGTCGATATGAATCTGGAAGGCGTGACCGGGCACCAGGTTGACGCTGCCGGGTTTGACCGCCAGCGGCATGAAGGTCAGTTGCAGGTCGGGGTGCTCGACGCCCGCGCGGGAGCGAATGAACGCACCGGCCTCGAAATGGTTGCTCGCCGCCAGCCCGTCATGGGTGGCGAACCAGCGTGCGCCGATCCACCATTTGCCCGGTGCGGTGGTCCAGGGGTACAGCGACACCGGTTTCTTGCACAGGTATTGAACGACGGTGTCCGGGTGGTCGTTGAGCCGCCGGCCGACGCCGGGCAGGTCATGCTTGACCCCGATGCCCAGATCGCGCAGTTCCGCTGCCGGCCCGACACCCGACAACAACAGCAACTGCGGTGAATTGATCGCCCCGGCGGTCAGCAGCACTTCGCGGCTGGCAAACGCCTGATGGACTTCGCCGCTTTGTTCGTACTCGATGCCGATGGCCCGTTGGCCCTCGAACAGAATGCGCAACGCCAATGCATCGGTGGCCACCCGCACATTGCCGCGGGCCAGCGCCTGGCTCAGATAACCCCGCGAGGTGCTCCAGCGCCGTCCGGTGCGAGTGGTGCGGTCCACTGGCCCGAAAGCTTCCTGGCGATAGCCGTTCAGATCATCGCTCAGGCCATACCCGGCCTCGGCACCGGCCGCCAGAAACGCGGCACACAACGGCGTTTGCGTGTCGCCTGGGGTGACGTGCAAATGCCCCGTCGCCCCGCGATAGTCATCCGCGCCGTCGGCATGCTGCTGCGCGCGCTTGAAGTACGGCAGCACCTCTTGATAGCTCCAGCCCTCGCAGCCTTGTTCGGCCCAGGCGTCGTAATCCCGGGCATGGCCGCGGATGTAGACCATGCCATTGATCGAAGACGAACCGCCCAGGGTCCGGCCGCGCGGCGTGCCGATGCGGCGTCCGTCCAAAAAGGGTTCGGGCTCGGAACTGTAGCTCCAGTTGTAACGTGTGCCGCCCACCACCAGCCCCACGGCAGACGGCATGTCGATGGTCCAGCTCTTGTCCGCAGGTCCCGCTTCGAGCAGCAGAATCCGTACCGCCGGATCTTCGCCCAAGCGGTTGGCCAGCACACAGCCTGCGGACCCTGCGCCCACAATCAGGTAATCAAACTCATGGTCGGCCATGGTTCGGGGTGCTCCCTCAGAAAAAGGTCATGACACCATCCCCCCTGTAGGAGCGAGCATGCTCGCGAAAAACCTGAGAACGACGCGTTATTCCAGGACAAACGTGGAATCGTTCACGACCATCGCGAGCATGCTCGCTCCTACAGGGGATTGGGGCTAGCTCAGATCGCGGAACCGCCATGAATCCCGTTGAACACCAACCGGTGGAAGTGATGCACCAGGTGTTCGCTTTCATTGCTGCGCTGGGCGTCGATCATGTAGCGGCCCTGGTCGTAGCCCAGCGAGCGCAGGCCTTTTTGCACCGAGATGTTCAGGGCAATGTCTTCCGGGCCCAGGTCTTCGTTCATCCACTTCATGCACGCCGTGCTCACGGCGGCGGTCTGCGGGTTGCTGGAGTAGTAACCGAAGCGCAGCAGCGAGCGCTCGGCGTCCAGCGGAATCATGATGAACGAGCCCAAAAACTCCGAGAACGGGAAGGTGTAGAAGGTGTTGTTCGGCCACATGCCGATGTTGAAGAAGCACTCGTCCGGGTTCAGGTCCTTGCGCAGCGGTATGCCGTAGGCTTCGGTCACCGACAGATTGGCCGGGGCGATGTAGGTCCACCAGTTGTCGCGTTTGGTCAACCGGTAGCCCTTGAAGTCGATGAGTTTGGCCAGGTCGATATGGCAGGGGCCAGACAGCTTGAAGTGATAGCCCTCGATGGAGTTGTCCATGATCACCTTCCAGTTGGCGGGCACGATCACGTCCTGTTCCTCGATCAGGCGCATGTTGGCCAGGTCAGGAAATACCCGGCGGATTTCTTCGTCGGCGCCGGGGAACAAGTCACGCAGCGACGGCGCTTTCGGGTCGAGGTTGAAGTAAATGAACCCGCCCATTTCCTCGGTGCGAATCTGCGGAATATTGAACTGCTGCAACTCGAAGTTTTTCATCTTCTCGCAACGCGGCGCACTGCGCAGGGTGCCGTCCATTTCGTAGCACCAGGAGTGATAGGCGCAACGCATCACCCCGCCGGTGTTGCCGCGCCGCGCTTCGAGCAGGCGATTGCCGCGATGCTGGCAAACGTTGTGGTACGCATGGATTTGCCCCTGACGATTCATTGCGACCACCACACTCTGGTCGAACAGATCGGTCACCACATATTGCCCCGGCTCGGCGAACTCGCTGACGTGCCCGGCCACATGCCAGGCGTGCATGAAAATGTTGTCGCGCTCGGCCTTGAACAGGGTCTCGTCATAGAAATAGCGCGAGGGCAGGGTGAAGGCTTCTTCCGGGTCCTGATGGTCCCAGCCGTCGATCGAACTGTGTGCTTTGAAAGTGTGTTGAGTGTTCATCGGGACACGCTCCTCGGTGACAGGCGCCGCACGGTACGGCTTCGTTCTGGGAGCTAATCTAGGGGGCGGGAAGACGGGCGGATTGATCAAAAGCGACCAGTTGCGGGAGGAAAACATCAAGGATAGGGCAAATGATCGTCCATGGAGCGAAGGTGTATTCATTGACGCTGTATGACATGAGGCCGCCATCGCGAGCAGGCTCGCTCCCACAGACTCGCGACACACCGCCAATTGGTGGCCCCCCAAAAAAACCGTAGGAGCCAGGCTTGCCGGCGAAGGCGTTTGCATTGGCGTTGCATGACGTGAGGTCGCCATCGCTGGTAAGCCAGCTCCCACAGACTTACGACACGCCGCTAATTTGTGGCTCCCCCCAAAAAAACGTAGGAGCCAGGCTTGCCGGCG
>NZ_JBNNVQ010000057.1:0-37300 GCF_050280625.1 Pseudomonas sp. NPDC089569 | reverse complement strand
GGCTCGCTCCCACATGTACACTTGGTCAACTGTGGGAGCGAGCCTGCTCGCGATAGCCATGTCACTGGCACCACCTACCCGGCAGACAGAAACAAAAATGCCAGGCGCGATGCCTGGCATTTTTGTTTAGCCCATCCGACGCGTCCTGGCGAATCAGAACGGCAGTTTCATGCCCGGTGGCAGTTGCATGCCAGCGGTCATGCCGGACATCTTGTCCTGGCTGTTGGCTTCGATCTTGCGCACGGCGTCGTTCACCGCAGCCGCGAATACCGCTTCCAGCATTTCCTTGTCGTCTTCGCTCAGGCCTTCAACCAGGCTTGGATCGATGGTCACGCGCTTGACGTCATGACGACCGGTCATCACCACAGTGACCATGTCGCCACCCGCGCGACCGGTGACTTCGGCGTTGGCCAGTTCTTCCTGCATCTTGGCCATTTTTTCCTGCATCTGCTGCGCCTGCTTCATCAGGCCGGCCATGCCACCTTTCATCATGGGAATCACCTCAAAAGTACTTGGATTAAAACGGCGCCCGGCTTTTTGACCAGACGCCTTCAGTTATTGGCCCTGAGTGGCCAGAGCTTCGACAGGTTCAATAGTATCGTTACGGACCACCGCACCGAACTGCTGCATCATTTGCTGGATGAACGGATCGCCATGGATGGACTCCTCGGCCTCGCGCTGACGGTCGGCACGACGGCGCGACGCGGCCTGGGCCGGGGTTTCCTGCTCGGGCTTGATCAGTTCCATGGTCAGAGTCAGGGTACGCCCGTGGTACTGGTTCAACGCCTCGTTCAGACGACGCTGCTGCGTGGCATTGAACAAGGCGCTATGGGCCGGGTCCAGGTGCAGCAGCCAATGGTCACCCTCCACCGCGATCAGCGTGCAGTTGGCGGCGATACTGCCGGTCATGCCCGAGATCGGCAGCTTGGGGAACAACTCCAGCCATTGCAGGGCCAATCCGGTGGCTGGCGCGGCGGCAGGCTCGGGTTCAGGCTCCGGTGCGGGCTCGACGGCATGCTCGCTGGCCAAGTCGTCCAGGTAGCTGTAGGCCGAGTCCATGTCGGGCTCGATATAGTCTTCGTCCAGTGGCGGCTCATCATCCGCATCCATGCCCGGCGGGATCGCGACGTCGGCAATGGATGACGGCGGGATCGACTCGGCAGCCCATTGCGGCGCATCCGGCATTCCGCTGTCCAACGTCGGCATCGGCACCACTTCAGGTTGTTCGCTGGCAGTTTCCGCCACCGACTCCACTGCTGGCTGCTGAGCGATGGCGGGTTCTACGGGGTCGTTCCATGGCAAGTCGATAACTTCTTCGACCTCTTCGACCACCGCCGCCTCGATCACAGGCGCGGGAACAACCACAGGCGCAACCGGCTCGGGCGCAGGAGCCGGCTCGGGAGCCACTACCGCAGCGACAGGTACGGACGGTGCCGGTGCAACCGCCGCCACTGGTGCAACAGCCGGCGCGGCAGCCACTGAATTGGCGGAATCAACTGTGGCCTGGCTGATCCCCACTGGCTTTAGCGATTGCCTTGGGGCATCGGTGGTATCGGCGGGCCGGAACGCCAACATCCGCAGCAGCACCATTTCGAAGCCACCCCGCGGGTCCGGTGCCAACGGCAGGTCGCGACGACCGATCAGACCCATCTGGTAGTAGAACTGCACATCTTCGGCCGGCAGGGCCCTGGCCAGTGCCAGCACCCGGTCGCGGTCGCCATGACCGTTGTCGACACCCTCAGGCAAGGCCTGGGCAATGGCGACACGGTGCAGCACGTTGAGCATTTCCGACAGTACGCCACTCCAGTCCGGTCCCTGTTCTGCCAGATGCCGGACCGCTTCAAGCAACGCCTTGGCATCGCCTTCGATCAACGCATGCAGGACGTCATAGACCTGGCCGTGATCGAGGGTGCCGAGCATCGCCCGCACATCGGTGGCCATGACCTTGCCCTCACCGAAGGCAATCGCCTGGTCGGTCAGACTCATGGCATCACGCATCGAGCCATCGGCGGCGCGGCCCAGCAACCACAGCGCATCGTCTTCGAACGGCACGTTCTCGACGCCCAAAACGTGGGTCAAATGCTCGACCACGCGTTCCGGCGTCATGTTCTTCAGGGAGAATTGCAGGCACCGCGACAGAATCGTTGCAGGAAGTTTCTGCGGATCGGTGGTCGCCAGGATGAACTTGACGTAGGGTGGCGGCTCTTCGAGGGTTTTCAACAGCGCATTGAAGGAATGGCTGGAGAGCATGTGCACTTCGTCGATCAGGTAGACCTTGAAGCGCCCGCGGCTGGGTGCGTATTGCACGTTGTCGAGCAACTCGCGGGTGTCTTCGACCTTGGTGCGGCTGGCGGCGTCGATCTCGATCAGGTCGACGAAACGGCCTTCATCGATCTCGCGGCACACCGAGCACTCGCCACAGGGCGTCGAAGTGATACCTGTTTCACAGTTCAGGCATTTGGCAATGATCCGCGCGATGGTGGTCTTGCCGACCCCGCGCGTACCGGTGAACAGGTAGGCGTGGTGCAGCCGCTGGCTGTCCAAGGCATTGATCAGAGCCTTGAGCACATGGGTCTGGCCGACCATTTCGCGGAACGAGCGTGGACGCCATTTACGTGCAAGAACCTGATAACTCATCGAAAACCGTCGCAACGAAAGAAGCAGAAGCGGCTAATGCTAGCGGAGCAAGGGCAAAATTGCATCCGGCGCGCTCGCCTAATCTGGCTAAGCTGCACTTTGGGGCGTGTTGTGACATCGATAGCGGAGCGTTTATGCGGCTGGCCTTGGGGGCACTGTTGCTGATCAGCCTGAACGGCGTGGCCGCCGAAGCGCCATTGCGCTTTGTGGTACCCGACAGTTGGGCGATGCCGATGGTTCAGATTGACCAGGGGCGACCGACCCAGGGCATTTTGTACGACGTGATGCTCAGCCTCGCGACCCAGGTGGGCGTACCCGCCGAATTTCATGTGTTGCCCCGTGGCCGCATACAGCAGGCGATGGAGCATGGCGAAGTGGATATCCGCTGCTATGTCGCGAAATCATGGCTGCCTGAACTGTCCGGCGATTATCTGTGGAGCATTCCGCTCTGGCGGCAACCCGACCTGTTGGTCAGCCGCCCTGCCCCACAGCTCACGGTGAATGCCGCCAGCCTGCCGAGACAATCCATCGGCACCGTGCTCGGCTACAGCTACCCGACCCTGCAGCCACTGTTCGACGCCGATCGCCTGCAACGCGACGATGCCCGCAACCAGGAACAGGTACTGGAAAAACTCCAGGCTGGACGCAATCGCTATGCCGTCAGCAATCAATGGACGCTGGACTGGTTCAATCAACGCCTGCTGCCGGAGCATCGCCTGCAAGGCGTCGCGGTACTGCAGGAGCAGAATGTCGGCTGCTACGTCCGCAACGACCCGCGCCTGCCCGTACAACGCATTCTGAGCACCCTGGTACGCATGAAGAGCTCAGGGGAAATCGATGACGCCATCCGGCTGTATATTGGTAACGAACCCGAAGCCGGAACACCGGCACAATCAGCGGTTGTCGAGGGTGAGAACCTGATCAGGGCCGACGGGCCGACGTATTGAAAAAGGCAATCGAATGGCTCGCCTAGTTAAAGGCCACGCTGTCGAATGTGGAATTTCAGGATTGGCAGCGCGTTGATTCACAACGGCCTGGAGATAGGTGGCGACCCCACCAGCCACACCCCGGCACACAATGTCACCGCTGCGGCTGCTCCCTTCCAGGCCTGACCGGGTTCACGGCTGATCGTTGCGGGGGGACCGATGGGGCCACCATAACGACGCTCGCCTTGCGGCGAGCCGCGCCATTGTACCTATCTGAGTCGAAGTTACAACCGTTCGGACAGATTAAAAAATATGAGGCCGGTCAAAGACATGCGTCGAGCTGAAAAGATTGGCCCGGCGCGCCCCGAGCCTGCCCCCACACCTGTGGGGACAACCCCTTCTGCGCCCTGCCCCTGTTGCTGAATCACCCGATGAATGAATCGCAACCCGGCAATGGCGGTCGACGGCAGCACCCGCTGTAGGAGCCAGGCTTGTCGGCGAAGGCGTTTTCGAAGGCGCGGCAACCTCAAACGCTAATGCCGTATTCCTTCAGAAACACGAGAAACGCCTCTTCATCCATCACCCTCACACCCAGCTCGTTCGCCTTGGCGAGTTTCGATCCCGCTCCCGGTCCGGCCACGACGCAGTGGGTCTTGGCCGACACAGAGCCCGCCACCTTGGCCCCAAGGCTTTCCAGATGCTCCTTGGCGACATCACGGCTCATCACTTCGACCTTGCCGGTCAGCACCCAGGTTTCCCCGGCGAGCGGCAGGCCTTCGACGACCTTTTTCTCGCTCTGCCAGTGCATGCCGAATTCGCGCAATTGCTGCTCGGCGGATTCGGCGATTTGCCGATGCTGCGCTTGGGCAAAAAACTCACGAACCGAGTTGGCCTGCTTCTCCGGCAATGCCTGGCGCATATCAAGCCAATCGGCGTTCATCACGGCGTCCAGTGAGCCGAACCTGTCCGCCAGTTTCTGCGCGCCACCCGGCCCGACCAAGGGAATGTGCAGTTTGTCGAGAAAACCGCCCAAGGTCGTACTCGCAGCGAATTCAGCCCCCAGTTCGCCCTGGTCCTGAATCTGCAAGCCATGCCCCAGCAGTTCGCTGATGACCTGCTGGTTGTGCGCGTCCTCGAAGAAGCTGTGAATTTCATGCGCCACTTCCAGACCGATGTCCGGCAGATAGGTCAGCACTTGCGGCAAGGCTTGCTGCACGCGCTCAAGCGACCCCAGCGAACGCGCCAGCACCTTGGCCGTCTCTTCGCCGACATCGGGTATGCCGAGGGCATAGATAAAACGCGCCAGACCGGGTTTCTTGCTGTCCTCGATAGCGCTCAACAGTTTGTTGCTCGACACCTCGGCAAAGCCTTCCAGATCGACTATGTCATCGAATTTCAGCGCATACAGGTCTGCCGGCGAGCTGACCAGGCCTTCATCCACCAACTGCTCGACGCTCTTGTCGCCCAGGCCCTCGATATCCATCGCCCGACGGGAAACAAAGTGGATGATCGCCTGCTTCAACTGCGCACCGCAGGCCAGGCGTCCGACACAACGGTACACCGCACCCTCGCTGACGGTTTCACGGCCCTTGCTGCGCTTGACCAGTTGGGTGCGCTCGACATGAGAGCCGCACACCGGGCAGCGCTGCGGAATCTGCACCGCACGCGCATCCTCGGGGCGGCGCTCGGTGACCACTTGCACCACTTGCGGAATCACGTCGCCAGCACGACGAATGATCACGGTGTCTCCGATCATCAGCCCCAGGCGCGCCACTTCATCCATGTTGTGCAGTGTGGCGTTGGCCACGGTCACGCCGGCCACCTTGACCGGTTTCAGGCGCGCCACAGGCGTGACAGCGCCGGTACGGCCGACCTGGAACTCCACGTCGAGCAATTCGGTGAGTTCTTCCATGGCCGGGAATTTATGGGCGATGGCCCAACGTGGCTCACGGGCACGAAAGCCCAATTCACGCTGCGAAGCGATGCTGTTGACCTTGAACACCACACCATCGATTTCATAGGGCAACGCGTTACGACGCTCACCGATGTCGCGGTAGTAGTCCAGGCATGCATCGACGCCGTTCGCCAGTTTCAGCTCATGGCTGATCGGCATGCCCCAGGCCTGTAATTGCTTGAGGTTACCAATGTGGGTGTCGGAAATATCGTGGGACACCTGGCCGATACCGTAGCAGCAGAATTCCAGCGGGCGGTTGGCGGTGATCTTCGAGTCCAGCTGTCGCAGACTCCCTGCCGCTGCGTTTCGCGGGTTGGCAAAGGTCTTGCCGCCAACTTCCAGCTGCGTGGCATTGAGCCGCTCGAACCCCGCCTTGGACATGAACACCTCACCACGCACTTCCAGCGTCGCCGGCCAGCCGGTGCCATGCAACTTGAGCGGGATGTTGCGCACGGTGCGCACGTTGACGCTGATGTCTTCGCCGGTGGTGCCGTCGCCACGGGTTGCGCCGCGCACCAGCACGCCCTCCTGATAAAGCAGGCTGACGGCCAGGCCATCGAGCTTCGGCTCGCAGCTGTACTCCACCTCGACACCGCCACCGAACAAATCACCGGCCGGCAGATCCAGGCCTTCAGTAACTCGACGGTCAAACTCGCGCATGTCGGTTTCTTCGAAGGCGTTGCCGAGGCTGAGCATCGGCACTTCGTGGCGCACCTGGGTGAAGGCCGTCAATGCCGCGCTGCCGACGCGCTGGGTCGGCGAGTCACTGGTGATCAACTCGGGATTGGCGGCTTCCAGCGCCTTGAGTTCCTTGAACAACCGGTCGTACTCGGCGTCCGGAATGCTCGGCTCGTCCAGCACGTGATAACGGTAGTTGTGCAGGTCCAACTCGGCGCGCAGCTCTGCAATACGGGTTTTGGCGGCAGTCATGGGTGTTCTCTCATAAAGCAAAAGAGCAGCCGAGGCTGCTCAATCTGTTAAAGCGGTAAAGCATATTGTAGGAGCACGGCTTGCCGGCGAGGTTCTGATTTCAGCGCTTCTGGGTCAGGGCGCGACGCTCGAATTCGACGATGCGCTGACGGTAGTGCTCAATCGTCTGGGCAGTCAAAACGCTGCGCTGGTCGTCTTTCAGTTCGCCGTTGAGTTCCTGAGACAGTTTGCGCGCCGCTGCCACCATCACATCGAACGCCTGTTTCGGATGACGCGGCCCCGGCAGGCCGAGGAAGAAGCTCACCGCCGGCGTGCTGAAGTGATCGATATCGTCCAGGTCAAATACCCCAGGCTTGACCGCGTTGGCCATGGAGAACAGGACTTCACCGTTACCCGCCATGCTTTCGTGGCGGTGGAAGATGTCCATTTCACCGAAACGCAGGCCGCTTTCCAGAATGTTCTGCAGCAGCGCCGGGCCCTTGAAGCCCGCCGCATCACGGCAGATCACGCTGATCACCAGCACCTCTTCAGCTTGTGGCTGATCTTTATCGCTGATGGTAGAAGCTGCCTTGGTGTCTTCGACAAAATCATCATCGCGGCTGTTCAGGCTCGGGCCGCCATCCAGATCCAGGTTGAGGTTCAGGTCGCCCTGGGACGGCTCGCTGCCGCGTTTTCCGCGCTTGGAACCCGACTCGCGGGGTTCACGGGCTTCGCGGGGCTCACGGGCCGGCATGCTCACCGATGGCAGGTCGTGCTCATCCAGTTGCGGCTCTTTGTGGGTATCGAGCACACGGGCCGGGCCCAACAGCTCGGCGCTGGTGTCCTCGTCCGGCAGGTTGGACAGGTTTCGGTCAAGGCGGAATTTCAGTTTTCCCTTGCCGCCGCGCATGCGGCGCCAGCCGTCGAAAAGAATACCGGCAATGACAATGATGCCGATGACGATCAGCCACTCGCGCAGACCGATTTCCATGTAATCCCGTGCCTCTATAAAAAATGCTGGAAAATAAGGGGTTTACAATGTGTAAACCGCTTTAAAACGTGGCGCCAACTCTATGTTCTGACAGGCGTTTTGCCCACGTATACGAAAAATTGACATTAAACTAGCACGACCAAAGGCAACTTTACACCGTCTGTCACAACGGCTTGAGCGAATATGTCGATTAGCCAGCAAGTCAGGTCAATCAGAAAAGGCCTGGCGGGCATGTAGTACCTATCCTACAGGTACAAATCAGGCATCCACCATCGCCATCGCCTCCTCGACATCCACTGCCACCAGACGCGAACAGCCGGGCTCATGCATCGTGACCCCCATCAGTTGATCAGCCATTTCCATGGCGATCTTGTTGTGGGTGATATAGATGAACTGCACCGTTTGCGACATCTCTTTGACCAGCCGTGCGTAGCGTCCAACGTTAGCGTCATCCAATGGCGCGTCAACCTCATCGAGCATGCAGAACGGCGCCGGGTTCAATTTGAAGATCGCAAAAACCAGTGCCAGTGCCGTCAGGGCTTTTTCGCCACCGGAGAGCAAATGGATGGTGCTGTTCTTCTTTCCTGGCGGCCGCGCCATGATCGTTACCCCTGTATCGAGTAGATCTTCGCCCGTCAGTTCCAAATACGCGCTGCCACCACCGAAAACTTTTGGAAAAAGCGCCTGTAAACCGCCATTGATCTGATCAAAGGTATCCTTGAAACGGTTACGGGTTTCCTTGTCGATCTTGCGAATCACGTTTTCCAGCGTTTCCAGCGCCTCCACCAGATCGGCATCCTGCGCATCCAGATAACGTTTACGCTCCGATTGTTGCTGGTACTCGTCGATGGCTGCGAGGTTGATCGCACCCAGGCGCTGAATCCGCGCAGCAATGCGCTCGAGCTCTTCCTCGGCGGCTTTTTCGCTGGCCTCGACTGTCAAGGTGGCCAACACGCCGTGCAGGTCGTATCCGTCTTCGAGCAACTGATCCTGCAAAGCCTTGCGCCGCACGGTCAGTGCCTGCCATTCCATGCGCTGTTGTTCCAGCTGGCCACGGATCAGTTGCGATTGCTGCTCGGCCTGGCTGCGGCGCTTCTCGGCGTCGCGCAACGCGCGGTCGGCATCTTCCAGCGCAATCTGAGCGGTCTTGAGCTCTTCGTCGACGGTCATGCGCTTGTCGAGCAATTCTTCGAGCTTCAACCGCAGCTCTTCCAGCGGCGCTTCGCCCTCCTCCAGGTTGAGGCTCAATTGCTCGCGCTTTTCCGTCAGCCGTTCGGACTGCAACTCCAGGCGTTCCAGCGCCTGGCGCGTCGAATCGTGCTGGGCCCGCAGCGAACCCAGGCGCACCGCCAGTTGATGGGCATGATCCTTGTGCTGTCGCGCTTCCTGGCGTACACGGTCCAGGCGCTCGCGCAGGCTGTCGCGCTGAGCCAGCAACAACTCGCGCTGCTCGGTGTCCAGCGCCATGCTGTCCAGGGCTTGCTGCAATGTCAGTCGCGCTTCGCCGATATTTTCGTGCTCCAGCGCACGCTGCTCATCCAGCTCGACCAGTTCCTCGTCCAGGCGTGTGCGGCGCAGGGTCAACTGCTCCACCTTGGCCTTGCCGGCCGACAGCCTGGCTTTCAGCTCACCTTGCTGACGGGCCTCGTCCTGCAGCAGGCGACGCAAATGTTCGCGGCCGTTTTCCTGCTGCCGCTGTTGCGCTCGCAGGGTCTGCAATTGCGTTTCCAGGGCTTCGACAGCGATTTCGCGTTCTTCGCGCTCAAGGCTCAATGCCTGGATTTCCTGCCCGCGAGCGAGTACGCCACTTTCCGCTTCACTGGCCCGACGCACGCGCAGGAAATGCCGGCCCACCCAGTAACCATCGCGGCTGATCAGGCTCTGACCCGCAGCCAACTCGCCGCGCAAGGTCAAGGCCTGCTCGAGGCTGTCGACCGGTTTGACCAGGCCCAGCCACGGCGACAGATCAACGTCTGCCTCGACTTTGTCGAGCAAGCTGCCCGCTATACGCACGCCATCAGAGGCAGGACTGAGCAATCGCAGATCGCCCTGGGCAAACCCGGACAAATCGAAATCGTTGAAGTCATCCACCAGCACCGCTTGCAGGTCGGCGCCCAGTACGGTCTCGACCGCCAGCTCCCAGCCGGCCTCGACTTTCAAGCCTTCGGCCAAACGCGGGCGATCAGCCAGATTTTGTTCACGCAGCCATTCGGCAGTACCGGTGCCGGGGTCGAGCGCGGCTTGCTGCAAGGCTTCAAGCGAAGCCAGTCGCCCATTGAGGCGCTGCAGATCGCCCTGAGCCTGCTGCTGTGCGGTCAAGGTCTGCTGCAGTTGCTGGCGCAGTTGCTCAAGCTTCTCGACCTGCGCTTGCTCACTGTTCTGCAGATCCTCAAGCGTCGCCTCGGACTCGGCAAGCTGCTCACTGAGCTCCATGATCGCCGCGTCCTCCGGGTCCGCCGAGAGCAATGCACGTTCTTCACCAAGACGCTTTTGACGTTCGGCCAGACGCTCCAGGCTGGTTTCCAGCTGCTGGATTCGCGACTGCTGAACCTCAGCCTGACGCCGCGGTTCGGCGGCCGTCAGGTTGAAGGTGTCCCATTGTTCCTGCCAGCCGTGCATGGTGGCTTCGGATTCTTCCAGCGCAGCGGCGGCCTCTTCGGCGGCGGCGCTGGTGACCTCCTGCTCCGGGGTGAGCATGTCCAGCTCTTCGCCAAGGGTCAACAGCAAGGTGCGGTCATGCCCCAGGTGCGACTCGGTTTCCAGGCGCGCGCGCTCGGCTTCCTTCAAATCATCCTGCAACTGGCGCAAACGCTGCTGGCCATGCTGGATGGACTGTTCGACCCGTGCGATGTCGCCACCGACCGAATAGAAACGCCCCTGCACAAGATTGAAGCGTTCGGACAGGTCATGGTGCCCGTCACGCAAGCGTTCGATGCTGGCATCGGCGTTGCGCTGCTCGGCAACCAGGGCTTCAAAGCTGATTTCCTGGGTGCCGATGATCGATTCGCGCTGGCCGACCTGATCGTTGAGATCCTGCCAGCGCAGGGCCGACAGTTGCGCCTTGAGCTGACGCTCCTCGCCTTTGTATTCCTGATACTTCTTGGCGGCTTCGGCCTGGCGGTGCAAGCGTTCGAGCTGACGCTCAAGCTCTTCACGCAGGTCGGTCAGGCGGGCGAGGTTTTCATGGGTGCGGCGAATGCGGTTTTCGGTTTCGCGCCGACGCTCCTTGTATTTGGATATTCCTGCCGCTTCCTCGATGAAATTGCGCAGGTCCTCCGGTTTGGCCTCGATCAGCTTGGAAATCATCCCCTGCTCGATGATCGAGTAGCTGCGCGGGCCAAGACCGGTGCCGAGGAAGATGTCGGTGATATCGCGACGCCGGCACTTGGCGCCGTTGAGGTAGTAGCTGTTCTGGCTGTCGCGGGTGACCTTGCGGCGGATGGAGATCTCCGCGTAAGCGGCGTATTCGCCGATCAGCGTGCCGTCGGAGTTATCGAACACCAGTTCGATGCTCGCCTGGCTCACCGGTTTGCGACTGGTGGAGCCGTTGAAGATGACATCGGTCATCGACTCGCCGCGCAGGTTTTTGGCCGAACTCTCGCCCATCACCCAGCGCACGGCATCAATGATGTTGGATTTGCCACAGCCATTGGGTCCCACGACCGCCGCCATGTTACTGGGGAAGTTCACCGTGGTCGGATCGACGAAGGATTTGAACCCCGCCAGCTTGATGCACTTGAGCCGCACCCTCAGGCGTCCGTCAGGGCAGAAATCACCAAGTCGCAACTGCGCTGGCAATACGCCGTCAGCACCTCGCGAATCAGCGCAAAGTCACGGTCGATCACGGCCGCGAGCAAGCGTGAAAAAAGCTCCAGGTACTCGCTCATTTCGGCCTTGCGCTGGTCCAGGGCGAGGAAATAAGCACGACTCATGGCCGGCTGCAGATTTTCGATGGTCTCTTGCAGATACGGATTGTTGGCGAACGGGTAAGTGGCACGCATCACGCTGAAGCTGTCATCGACGAAGGTGCGGATGTCCTGGCGTTCGTAACTGGCGGTCAGGCGCTGCTGAATTTGCACGAACGGCGCCAGATCGGCCTGGACTTGCCAGCCGCTGGCCACGGAATTGCCCAGCAGGATGTACAACTCGCTCATCAGCGCGCACAGGCTTTGCACTTTGTGCACGGTCATTTCGGTTACGTGGGCGCCACGACGCGGCAGGATCGCGATCAAGTGACGACGCTCGAGGACCAGCAAGGCTTCGCGAACCGAACCACGGCTGACGTCGAGCGCCTGCGTGACCTTCTGTTCCTGGATGCGCTCCCCCGGCTTCATTTCACCGCGAATGATGCGTTCGGCGAGGTGGTGAGCGATTTGCTCGGCGAGGCTGTCCGGCGCCTTGAACGTCATGGTTGTCCTTCAAACTCTTCGATCTGCACAAGCGGCGCAGTGTAGCGCAATTGACACGTCATGGCGCAGGGCCCGGCCGGCGGTTTTTGGCACGATTCAAGCAAAAAGCAGTCTGGCGCACGAGGGTCAATACTGTAGGAGCGAGTGTTGATCGACGAAATGCATTTTCCTGACCTTTAAGTCAGAAAATCATTGACCGAAAAGTCAGACCTGCTAAATTCGGTTTCATCGGTTAACAAAAATAATGAGTCTGCGAGGCCATCCGTGATCCAGTTTTTACTAAACCAGGAACTCCGTAGCGAGCACGCCCTGGACCCGAACCTGACCGTGCTCAACTACTTGCGCGACCATGTAGGCAAACCCGGCACCAAGGAAGGCTGCGCCAGTGGTGACTGCGGCGCGTGCACCGTGGTGGTCGGCGAGTTGCAGACCGATGACGCCGGCCGTGAACACATTCGCTATCGCAGCCTCAATTCGTGCCTGACCTTCGTTTCGTCCCTGCACGGTAAACAACTGATCAGCGTCGAAGACCTCAAACACAAGGGCGAGCTGCACAGCGTGCAAAAGGCCATGGTCGAATGCCACGGTTCGCAGTGCGGCTTCTGCACGCCCGGGTTCGTCATGTCGCTGTTCGCCCTGCAAAAGAACAGCGAAGCACCGGATCATCACAAGACCCATGAGGCCCTGGCCGGCAACCTGTGCCGCTGCACCGGCTATCGGCCGATCCTGGAGGCCGCCGAGCAATCGTGCTGCGCCACCCGGCAACCGGACCAGTTCGATGCCCGTGAAGCAGAAACCATCGCGCGCCTCAAAGCGATCGCGCCCACGGATATCGGCGAACTCAACAGCGGCGACAAACGTTGCCTGGTGCCGCTGACCGTGGCCGATCTGGCCGATCTCTACGACGCTTATCCACAGGCCCGCCTGCTCGCCGGCGGCACGGACCTGGCACTGGAAGTCACGCAGTTCCATCGCACACTGCCGGTGATGATTTATGTCGGCAACGTCACTGAAATGAAGCGCATCGAGCACTTCGACGACCGCCTGGAAATCGGCGCGGCCACCGCCCTCTCCGACTGCTACGACGCCCTGAAGGCCGAGTACCCGGACTTTGGCGAACTGCTGCAGCGCTTCGCCTCCTTGCAGATTCGCAACCAGGGCACCCTGGGCGGCAACATCGGCAACGCTTCGCCGATCGGTGACTCGCCACCGCTGCTGATTGCTCTGGGCGCGCAGATCGTCCTGTGCAAGGGCGAAACCCGCCGCACCCTGGCGCTTGAAGACTACTTCATCGATTACCGCGTCACGGCACGCCTGGAAAGCGAGTTCATCGAGAAGATCATCATCCCCCGCGCCCGTACGGAGCAGCTGTTCCGTGCCTATAAGGTGTCCAAGCGTCTGGACGACGATATTTCCGCCGTCTGCGCCGCGTTCAACCTGCGTGTGGAAAACGGGGTGATTACCGACGCCCGCGTGGCTTTCGGCGGCATGGCGGCCATCCCCAAACGAGCCAACGCCTGTGAAACCGCATTGATCGGCGCGCCCTTCAACAGCGCCGCCGTTGAGCGCGCTTGCGCTGCTCTGGCCGAGGATTTCACGCCCCTCTCGGATTTCCGCGCCAGCAAGGAGTATCGCCTGCTCAGCGCGCAGAACCTGCTGCGCAAGTACTTCATCGAACTGCAAACACCGCACATCGAGACCCGGGTGACCGCTTATGTCTAATCATCACGCCGTAGAGAAGACCCAGGCCGAACTGGCAGAGCTGTTCGCCAAGGACCTGACCACCGGTGTCGGTCGCAGCGTCAAGCACGACAGCGCCGCCAAGCATGTGTCCGGTGAAGCGCAGTACATCGACGATCGCCTGGAATTTCCCAATCAGTTGCACGTGTACGCGCGCCTGTCGGACCGTGCCCACGCGAAAGTCATCAGTATCGACACCACGCCGTGCTACGCCTTCGAGGGTGTGCGCATTGCCATCACCCACGAAGATGTACCGGGCCTCAAGGACATCGGCCCGCTGCTGCCGGGCGATCCGTTGCTGGCCATCGATACCGTGCAGTTTGTCGGCCAGCCGGTGGTTGCAGTCGCGGCGCGGGACCTGGAAACCGCACGCAAGGCGGCGATGGCCGCGATCATCGAGTACGAAGACCTGGAGCCGGTGCTGGATGTCGTCGAAGCCCTGCGCAAGCGCCACTTCGTGCTGGAAAGTCACACCCATCAACGCGGCGACTCGGCCACCGCGCTTGCAACCGCCGAACATCGCATCCAGGGCACCCTGCACATCGGCGGCCAGGAACACTTCTATCTGGAAACCCAGATTTCATCGGTGATGCCCACCGAAGACGGCGGCATGATCGTTTACTGCTCCACGCAAAACCCCACCGAAGTGCAGAAACTGGTGGCCGAAGTGCTGGATGTGTCGATGAACAAGATCGTCGTCGACATGCGCCGCATGGGCGGCGGTTTCGGCGGCAAGGAAACCCAGGCGGCAAGCCCGGCCTGCCTGTGCGCAGTGATCGCGCACCTGACCGGCCAGCCGACCAAGATGCGCCTGCCGCGGGTCGAAGACATGTTGATGACCGGCAAGCGCCACCCGTTCTATGTCGAATACGACGTCGGCTTCGACAGCACCGGCCGCCTGCACGGCATCGCCCTGGAACTGGCCGGCAACTGCGGCTGCTCGCCGGACCTGTCGGCCTCGATTGTCGACCGGGCGATGTTTCACTCCGATAACTCGTACTACCTTGGCGATGCGACCATCAACGGCCACCGCTGCAAGACCAACACCGCTTCAAACACCGCTTATCGCGGCTTCGGCGGCCCGCAAGGCATGGTCGCCATCGAAGAAGTGATGGACGCCATCGCCCGCCATCTGGCCCTCGATCCGTTGCAGGTGCGCAAGGTCAACTACTACGGCAAGACCGAGCGCAACGTCACCCATTACTACCAGACCGTCGAGCACAACATGCTCGAGGAAATGACCGCCGAACTCGAAGAAAGCAGTCAGTACTTCGAACGTCGTGAAGCGATCCGTCGCTACAACGCCAACAGCCCGATCCTGAAAAAAGGCCTGGCGCTGACCCCGGTAAAATTCGGTATTTCCTTCACCGCCAGCTTCCTCAACCAGGCCGGGGCTCTGGTGCACGTCTACACCGATGGCAGCATCCACCTGAACCACGGCGGCACCGAAATGGGCCAGGGCCTGAACACCAAGGTCGCGCAGGTGGTGGCCGAAGTGTTCCAGGTGGAAATGGACCGTGTGCAGATCACTGCCACCAACACCGATAAAGTACCGAACACCTCGCCGACCGCAGCCTCCAGCGGCGCCGACCTGAACGGCAAGGCAGCGCAGAACGCCGCCGAAACCATCAAGAAACGCCTGGTTGAATTTGCCGCTCGACAGTACAAGGTCAGCGAAGAAGACGTGGCGTTCCATAACGGTCACGTGCGAATTCGCGATCACATCCTGACCTTTGAAGCCTTGATCCAACAGGCATATTTCGCCCAGGTGTCGCTGTCGAGCACCGGTTTCTACAAGACGCCGAAAATCTACTACGACCGCAGCCAGGCCCGTGGTCGTCCGTTCTACTACTTCGCCTTCGGGGCCGCCTGCTGCGAAGTGCTCGTCGACACCCTGACCGGTGAATACAAGATGCTGCGTACCGACATCCTCCATGACGTCGGTGCCTCGTTGAACCCGGCCATCGACGTCGGCCAGGTCGAAGGCGGTTTCATCCAGGGCATGGGCTGGCTGACCATGGAAGAGCTGGTGTGGAATGCCAAAGGCAAGCTGATGACCAACGGCCCGGCCAGTTACAAGATCCCGGCCGTGGCAGACATGCCGCTGGATCTGCGGGTCAAGCTGGTGGAGAACCGCAAGAACCCGGAAGACACGGTGTTCCACTCCAAGGCCGTCGGCGAGCCACCGTTCATGCTCGGCATCGCCGCGTGGTGCGCGATCAAGGACGCCGTGGCCAGCCTGGGGGATTACAAACATCAACCGAAAATCGACGCACCGGCGACGCCGGAGCGGGTGTTGTGGGGGTGTGAGCAGATGCGCCAGTTGAAGGCTGCGAAGCCTGTAGAAGCCGAGGCCGAGTTGGCTCCGCTTTAAGACCGAGGCGCGGCCTTCGCGGGCGAGCCTCGCTCCTACGGTTAATCGCATTTTCCTGTAGGAGCGAGGCTTGCCCGCGAAGAGGCCCGAACAGACAACGAAGATGTCGAGGTGAACATGTACAACTGGATCGACGCCCTCGCCGACCTGCAAGACCGGGGGGAACCCTGCGTCCTGGTGACCATCATCGAAGAGCTTGGCTCGACGCCGCGCAATGCCGGTTCGAAGATGGTCATCAGCGCCTGCCAGACATTCGACACCATCGGTGGCGGACACCTGGAATACAAAGCCATGCAGATCGCCCGCGAGATGCTCGCCAGCGGCAAGCAGGACACGCACCTGGAGCGTTTCAGCCTCGGTGCCAGCCTGGGCCAGTGCTGCGGCGGCGCGACGGTGCTGCTGTTCGAACCGATGGGCCAGGTTCAGGCGCAGATCGCCGTGTTCGGTGCCGGCCACGTCGGCCGCGCCCTGGTACCCCTGCTGGCCAGCCTGCCCTGCCGGGTGCGCTGGATCGATTCGCGGGACACCGAGTTCCCCGAACAGATTCCCCACGGCGTGCGCAAGATCGTCAGCGAAGAACCTGTGGATGAAATCGACGATTTGCCCGCAGGAAGTTATTGCATCGTCATGACCCACAATCACCAGCTCGACCTGGAGCTGACCGCCGCGATTCTCAAGCGCAATGACTTCGCCTACTTCGGCCTGATCGGCTCGAAGACCAAACGGGCCAAGTTCGAACATCGCCTGCGCGACCGTGGTTTCGACAACAGCGTCGTGCAACGCATGCGCTGCCCGATGGGCATCGGTGAGGTCAAAGGCAAGTTGCCTGTGGAAATCGCCATTTCCATCGCCGGCGAAATCATCGCCACCTATAACGCCAATTTCGGCCAGCAAACATCCGGCGCCGAACCGATTGCCAAGCTGCTGCCGGTTTCACGGCGCAGCCACGCCACCAAACAAGCCGCATCGAACTGACAAGCCTGACAATAGAGAAACCTCATGCCTCTGACTCGCAAAGCTTACCGCGCCGCCATCCTGCACAGCATTGCCGACCCCGCCGAAGTGGGGATCGAAGCCTCCTACGAGTATTTCGAAGACGGCTTGCTGGTGGTCGATGACGGAAAAATCAGTGCCCTTGGTCACGCCTCCGAGCTGCTGCCGACCTTGTCGGCCGATGTTGAAATCACTCATTACCAGGATGCGCTGATCACCCCCGGCTTCATCGATACCCACATCCACCTGCCGCAAACCGGCATGGTCGGCGCCTATGGCGAGCAACTGCTCGATTGGCTCAATACCTACACGTTCCCGTGCGAAAGCCAGTTCGCCGACAAGGCCCACTCCGACGAAGTCGCGCAAATCTTCATCAAGGAACTGCTGCGCAACGGCACCACGACGGCCCTGGTGTTCGGCAGCGTGCACCCGCAATCGGTGAACTCGTTTTTCGAGGCCGCCGAACGGCTCGACCTGCGCATGATCGCCGGCAAAGTGATGATGGACCGCAACGCCCCCGATTACCTGACCGACACCGCCGAATCCAGCTATGTCGAAAGCAAGGCCCTGATCGAGCGTTGGCACGGCAAGGGCCGCCTGCACTATGCCGTGACCCCGCGTTTTGCACCGACCAGCACCCCGGAGCAGCTTGCCCTGGCCGGGCAGTTGCTCAGCGAATTTCCTGATCTGTACATGCAGACTCACATCAGCGAAAACATCAAGGAAGTCGAATGGGTCAAGGAACTGTTCCCGGAGCGCAAGGGCTATCTGGACGTGTACGATCACTACCAACTGCTCGGTGAGCGATCGGTGTTTGCCCATGGCGTGCACCTGTGTGACGCCGAGTGCGCGCGCCTGGCCGAAACCGGCTCGGCCATCGCTTTCTGCCCGACCTCGAACTTCTTCCTCGGCAGCGGTCTGTTCAACCTGCCGATGGCCGAGAAGCACAAACTCAATGTCGGCCTGGGCACCGACGTTGGCGGCGGCACCAGTTTCTCGCTGCTGCAAACGCTGAACGAGGCGTACAAAGTCATGCAACTGCAAGGTGCGCGCCTGAGCCCGTTCAAGTCGCTTTACCTGGCAACCCTCGGCGGCGCCCGCGCGCTGCGCCTGGAAAACAACATCGGCAACCTGCAACCGGGCACCGACGCTGACTTCCTGGTGCTGGATTACAACGCCACACCGCTGCTCGGTTATCGCCTCAAACAAGCCAACAACATTGCCGAGACGCTGTTCGTGTTGATGACGCTGGGGGATGACCGTACAGTGCTGCAGACTTACGCAGCGGGGAACCTGGTGCACCAGCGCTAAAAGTCCGCGCCCATAAAAAATCCCCCGGTACTGTTCAGTCCGGGGGATTTTTTGTTGCCTGTTGGCTTGCCATCGCTGGCAAGCCAGCTCCCACAGTGTTTTGTGGCGCCCACAAAATTTGGACTCAACGCGAATCCTGTGGGAGCTGGCTTGCCAGCGATGGGGGCGACGCGGTCGATCAAAGTTTCGCTGACGAACGCCCAGGCTTCTTGGTCAGCAAATGCGAAAACACCGCGTGCAGGTCATCCGACGCGCTTTCTTCGTCGAGATTGAGTTTGCTGTCGATGTGATCCATGTGATGCATCATCAGGTCCACGGCCAACTCCCCGTTACGGGCTTCGATCGCGTCGATCAGTTGGGTGTGTTCGTCGTAGGAACAATGCGAGCGGTTGCCGCTTTCATACTGGGCGATGATCAGCGACGTCTGGGACACCAGGCTGCGCTGGAAGCTGATCAATGGTGCGTTTTTCGCAGCTTCGGCGAGTTTCAGGTGGAATTCGCCCGACAGCCGGATACCGGCGCCGCGATCGCCACGGGAAAAGCTGTCGCGCTCGTCGTTGACCATCTGGCGCAACTCGGCGATCTGCTCGGCGGTGGCGTGCTGGACCGCAAGTTCGGTGATCGCGCGCTCGACCAGGCGCCGGGCGAAGAACACCTGGCGTGCTTCTTCGACACTCGGGCTTGCGACCACCGCACCACGATTGGGCCGCAACAGCACGACGCTTTCATGGGCCAGGCGCGACAGTGCGCGGCGAATGATGGTACGGCTGACCCCGAAGATTTCCCCCAGCGCTTCTTCGCTCAACTTGGTGCCGGGCGCCAGTCGCTGTTCGAGGATGGCCTCGAAGATATGCGCATAGACAATATCGTCCTGGGTGCCGCTGCGGCCTGCTTTGCCTGCTCGCGGTTGTTTCTTTAGGGGCTGCAACTGTTCGTTCATGGGCACTCGAGTCGGAAGAACTGCGGCGAATTGACCGCGACTGTAATACGGCACAGTGGGTCGCTGGCAAGTATCGCGTAAAAAATACTGCGATTGTACACAATGGTTAGTGGCAACACGACTGTACGGCTGTTTGTCGCGCCGGCTGTATGGCAACGTCCGCTTACATTTGAGTTTAGGCTTAAACCCTGTAGGAGCGAGCACGCTCGCGATGGACGCACGAACACCGCGGGGGTATCAGAGCTCCCGCGTCATCGTTGACGACCATCGCGAGCGTGCTCGCTCCTACAGGGATATCTTCATCAACACCCAGGAACGCCGCTGTCATGAACGACGCCACGCATACCCAACTCCGTCCGCTGGCCGATACGTCACCGTCGGCCATCGTCGCCGGTTTCATCGCCATGATGACCGGTTACACCAGTTCCCTGGTCCTGATGTTCCAGGCCGGACAAGCGGCCGGCCTGACCAGCGGGCAGATTTCATCGTGGATCTGGGCGATTTCCATCGGCATGGCGGTGTGCTCGATCGGCCTGTCATTGCGCTATCGCACGCCGATCACCATTGCCTGGTCGACACCGGGCGCGGCATTGCTGATCACCAGCCTGGGTGGCGTCAGCTATGCAGAAGCCATCGGTGCCTACATTACCTGCGCGGTGCTGGTGACGATTTGCGGGTTGACCGGCAGTTTCGAACGGCTGGTGAAAAAAATTCCCGCGTCGCTGGCAGCGGCATTGCTGGCGGGGATTCTGTTCAAGATCGGCAGTGAGATCTTCGTCGCCGCCCAGCATCGCACCGCGCTGGTGCTGGGCATGTTCTTTACCTACCTGGTGGTCAAGCGCCTGTCACCGCGCTATGCGGTGCTGGGCGCGCTATTGATCGGCACGGCACTGTCGGGGTTGATGGGCCTGCTGGACTTCAGCGGTTTCCGCCTGGAGGTGGCGACTCCGATCTGGACCACCCCGCACTTTTCCCTCGCCGCGACCATCAGCATCGGCATTCCGCTGTTCGTGGTCGCCATGACTTCGCAAAACATGCCGGGTGTCGCCGTGTTGCGCGCTGACGGTTACAACGTACCTGCCTCGCCCTTGATCACCACCACCGGTATCGCGTCATTGCTGCTGGCGCCGTTCGGCTCCCACGGGATCAACCTCGCCGCCATCAGCGCGGCCATCTGCACCGGTCCACATGCCCATGAGGACCGCAACAAACGCTATACCGCGGCGGTCTGGTGCGGGGTTTTCTACGGGATTGCCGGGGTATTCGGTGCGACGCTGGCGGCGCTGTTTGCCGCGCTGCCCAAGGAATTGGTGCTGTCGATTGCCGCGCTGGCGTTGTTTGGCTCGATCATCAATGGCCTGAGCATTGCCATGAGCGAGGTGAAGGAACGTGAGGCGGCGCTGATTACCTTCATGGTCACGGCATCGGGACTGACACTGTTTTCCATCGGTTCGGCATTCTGGGGGATTGTGGCGGGGGTGGTGACGCTGTTGATCCTGAACTGGCGCAAGGATTGAAGGCCAACAGGAGCGAAACATGCCGGTGTTGATGGCTTCAAGGGCCTCTTCGCGAGCAAGCTTCGCTCCTACAAAAAAGGCAAAAAAAACGGCGACTCGAAGGTCGCCGTTTTTTCTGGAATCAAGCCTTGTTGATCGGCTTTTCCGGGTACCACACGTCCAGCAGCGGGCTGACTTCAACGGTGGTCAGTTCGCTACGGCCCTTGAGCCAGGCTTCAACGGCAGCGCGCTGTTCCTCGCTGACCGAGCCACGCTTCTGCAGGCAAACCAGACCGAAGTCGTCACCGCCGACGTAACCCAGACCGTTGGCTTCCATGGCTTCTTTGAGGAATGCGTCGAGGAAAGCATCAATGGCTTCATCAGCCAAATCTTCTTTGAAATCCAGGTTCAGTTCGAAACCCAGCTCTTGAAATTCATCGACGCACAGTTTTTTGCGCAGACGCTGGGAACGGTTAGTCGCCATTGAAACAATCCTCATAAGTAATTACGGCCGGCACTTTAACAGTTTAAGGCGCCGATTGCCTGCCTCTGAACGGTGCACCTTGGACCGCCGGTAAAAAAATAGCGGATTAGTAGGTCAGGGTACGGCACAAGCCACGATACCTTGGGGCATAATGCCGACACTTTTATGACCGCTGAGGGCTTTTCATTTTCGCGCCCTCGTCTTTTCTCCCTCGGCTGTAGGGTTTTATTGCACATGATCAAATCGTTGCGTCCATTGCTGCTGGCAGGTCTGCTTTTTCCGCTGGCCCTTCCCGTTTCCGCTGATCCAATCAATACCGCCTTGTCGCCCAACGTCGAAAAAGCCCTCAAGGCCAGCAAGTTGCAGGACAACGCCCTGTCACTGGTGATGATTCCCCTCACCGGCCCCGGCACTCCGACCGTTTTCAATGCCGATGTGTCGGTCAACCCGGCCTCGACCATGAAACTGGTGACCACCTACGCGGCCCTGGAAATGCTCGGCCCGAACCACCAGTGGAAAACCGAGTTCTACACCGACGGCACCCTGAGCGGCGGCATCCTCAATGGCAACCTCTACCTCAAGGGTGGTGGCGATCCAAAGCTGAACATGGAAAAACTCTGGCTGCTGATGCGCGACCTGCGTGCCAACGGCGTGACCCAGGTCACGGGTGACCTGGTGCTGGACAAGGGTTTCTTCGTGCAGCCGCAACTGCCCGAGTTCAATGATGACGGCAATGACGAGAACAAACCGTTCCTGGTCAAGCCTGATGCGCTGCTGGTCAACCTCAAGGCCCTGCGTTTTGTCGCCCGCAACGACTCGGGCAAGGTGCTGGTCTCGGTAGAACCGCCTATCGCCAGCATCCACATCGACAACCAGGTCAAGGCCATCAACTCCAAGCAATGCACCGGCGGTGTGCGCTACAACCCGGTACCCCAGGCCGATGGCAGCGTGACAGTAACCGTCGGCGGTCAGTTGGGCGAAGGGTGCAGCTCGCAGACCTACCTGTCTCTGCTCGACCACGCGACCTACACCGCCGGTGCTGTACGCGCGATCTGGAAAGAGTTGGGCGGCAGCATTCAGGGCAAGGATGTGCAGGCACCCACGCCAAAGGATGCCAAGGTGCTGGCACGCGCGTTCTCGCCGGACCTGGCGGAAATCATCCGCGACATCAACAAATACAGTAACAACACCATGGCCCAGCAGTTGTTCCTGAGCCTGGGTCAACGATTCCGCACCGATGCCGATGCCGACGACGCCAAGGCCGCCCAGCGGGTCGTGCGCCAGTGGCTGGCGAAGAAAGGCATCACCGCACCGCATCTGGTAATGGAGAATGGCTCCGGACTGTCCCGCTCCGAGCGCGTCAGCGCCCGGGAGATGGCCTCCATGCTGCAAGCCGCGTGGCACAGCCCTTACGCTGCCGAGTACATCAGCTCGATGCCGATTGCCGGCACCGACGGCACCATGCGCAAGCGCCTGAAAACCACTGCGATGCGCGGAGAAGCCCACGTCAAGACCGGCACCCTGAACACCGTCCGCGCAATCGCCGGGTTCAGCCGAGACGTCAATGGCAATACCTGGGCAGTGGTGGCGATCCTCAACGACAAGGCACCGTTCGGCGCCTCGTCGGTGCTCGATCAAGTGCTGCTGGACCTGTATCGCCAGCCGAAACTGCCACAAACCGCTTCAGTACTGTAACCATTGTGGGAGCGAGCCTGCTCGCGATAGTGTCAGCCCCGTCAAAACCGATGGCGACTGACACTCCGATTTCGCGAGCAGGCTCGCTCCCACAGGTATCGCCTAGTTGATTTCCCTTTCCACCCGATCCCTTCCCGCCTGCTTGGCCGCATAAACTCCGGAATCCGCCCGCAGCAGCAGCCCATCTGCGCCCTCACCGGTCCGCCAACTGGCGATCCCGAAACTGGCGGTGACGACCCCG
This sequence comes from Pseudomonas sp. NPDC089569, assembly GCF_050280625.1. Taxonomy (NCBI): domain Bacteria; kingdom Pseudomonadati; phylum Pseudomonadota; class Gammaproteobacteria; order Pseudomonadales; family Pseudomonadaceae; genus Pseudomonas; species Pseudomonas sp. NPDC089569. The sequence goes on along the minus strand of NZ_JBNNVQ010000057.1, from coordinate 14,200 downwards.
ACTTCATCAATGGGTGAACTGCGCAGCCCTTGCCACAATTCCAGTGCAAGGGCATAAGCCTGCTCACCGTCGATATCCGGACACAGCACCATGAACTCTTCCCCGCCCAGACGGCAGAACACGTCCGTGCGTCGCAGCCGCAGACCGATGCGCTCGCACACCGCCTGCAGGACGCGATCACCCACCGCGTGACCGTATTGGTCATTGATACGCTTGAAGTGGTCGATGTCGAGCATGATCACCGTCAGCTCTCCACCTCCGCGCTCCACCCGGGCCATCTCGATGGTCAGACGTTCCTGGAAATAGCGGCGGTTGTGGATGCCGGTCAATGAATCGGTCACCGACAGCGCGCGCAGCTCTTCTTCGACTCGCTTCATGTCGGAAATGTCCGAGATAAAGCCGTGCCAGAGCACACCGCCACCGGGCAACTCCTCCGGGGTCGCCTCGCCGCGCACCCAGCGCAAGCCACGCACAGGCAGTTGCACACGGTATTCCTCGCGCCACGGGCTGAGGTTATCCGCCGAGGCCCGGATCGACGCTCGCACGCGCGTAGTGTCTTGTGGATGAATCCGCGTGAAGATCGCCTCGGCATTGAGCAGCAGAACATCAGGCTCCAGTTCGTAGATATCACGAATACCGTCGCTGGCATAAATCACGCTGAAGCGTCCGTTGAACTCCATCTTGAACTGGTAAATCCCGCCCGGCACATGGGCACTGAGCTTCTTCAGCAAGATATCTCGCGCCGCCAGGGCTTCGTGGACCCGCCTGCGTTCGGTGATGTCGATGCACACCGCCAGGTGCCCGACCCACAGCCCTTGCTCGTCGAGCACAGGCGTGGCCAGCATGTTGACCATCAAGTGACTGCCATCGCCGCGCACCAGCGTCCACTCCCGCGCCTCGTGCCCGCCTTCGACGCTGCCTTCGACCAGCATCGCCTGGCAAGTCGGCACCAACTTGCCGAAACGCGTACTCAACTCAATGGATCGCGCGGCCAACTCACTGGGCAGATGCAGGTTTTCCAATGTCATCTTCCCCACTACTTCGGCAGCGGTGTAGCCGAGCATCAGCTCGGCGCCGGCATTGAAGGTGCTGATTACACCGCGCAGGTCCGTGGCGATGATCGCCACCTGGGTCGCGGCATTCAGTACTCCGCGCAGTTGGCCGTGGGTGCCGCGCAGCTCCTGTTCGCGGGCGCGCAGCTCCTGGGTTCGCTGCTCGACCATTTTCAGCGCCCGCTGGCGCTGGCTCACCAACACATAGAGCAAGGCACTGAGCAACACGCTGAGCAGGGCGCCGAGTACCACCAGGGAGGTCACTGACGAATGGTTGGCCTGCAGGAAAGCCTCGCTGGGCTGGATGTCGACCTGATACTCGTGGTCAGCCAGGCGTAGCAACCGGGTCGAGGACAATTCGCTGACGGCCGGTGCGTTCGGTGACTCGAACAACACTTCGTGCTGATCGTCCGTGGACAGGTCCAGGATACGCACCGACAGGTAATCACGCCCGGCCTCGGGCAAGTCGTCGGCCAGCAACTGGCGCATGCTGATCACCGCCATGACGTAACCGAATGGCTTGCCCGTTGCACCGTCGGGATTTTCATGGGACATGACCGGCGCCACCAACAGCACGCCTCGCGCATACGCCGGCTCGATGCTGACCAGATGCATGGGCTGCGACACCGCCATGCGCCCGTGCTGATCGGCGCGTTCCAGCGTGGCGCGCCGCAGGGGTTGAGCCAGCAAGTCATACCCCAATGGCGAACCGAGTCTGCTTTGCGTCTGGCTGTAAAGAACCACGACGTACTCATCCCGCTCGGCGGCCAATTGCAGCTGCCCGTCGGGATTGAGCTCACGCAGGGAAAAATCACTCAGGCCTTCTGCCCGCACACGACGCTCGAACGCCGCCCGCTGGTCGCCACTGACCCGTTCGGCGAATGAATACGCCTGGGTTCGGTGCAACAGGGGTTGGGTATATCCGTTGAATTCCTCTCGGGAAACCGAATCGGAATTGACAAAGAACCGGCGCAGGCCATCGAGGCGCTGCTCCTGGTCTTCGAAACGTTCTTCGATACGGCTGTAACGCTCACTGGCCAGCAGTTGGAAGCGTTGCCGCAATTGATGGTGAAAAAGGTTGAGTGTCGACCACGCCAGCAGGCCGGTGAGCACCCCGCCGGCCAGCAATACCAGCAGCGCGACCAACCAGGCCGAGACGTCTTCGCTGATAAAACCCAGGATCTTTGGGCGCACGGCGTGCAACGACATAAACGCAACTCAAAACGCCAGGTGCGGGAAAGCCCTTTGGCCATGAGTGGAGTTATAGCTATTAGCCACTAATTTGACCAGCCTTGTACCTGTAGGAGCGAGCAGGCTCGCGATGGTCGTCAACGATTACACGGGCCGTCTGAGGCCACGCGGTGCCTTGTCGTCCATCGCGAGCATGCTCGCTCCTACAGGGATCAGGGTTAGCGGGCCGTGATTTTCCAGGCGCGGTGAATCCTGGCATTACGGGCAAAATCCGGATCGATGGTCTGGGCGGTGATCTCTTCGATCGCATAACGCTCGCTGAGGTTGGGCTCCAGTTCGAACTTGCGGAAGTTGTTGGAGAAGTACAGAACACCTCCCGTTGCCAGACGCGCCATGGCCAGGTCGATCAACTGCACCTGGTCTCGCTGCACATCGAAAACCCCTTCCATGCGCTTGGAGTTTGAGAAGGTCGGCGGGTCGATGAAGATCAGGTCGTACTCGTCCCGGCTGCTTTCGAGCCAGGCCATCACATCCCCCTGCTCCAAGCGGTTCTTGTCGGAGAAACCATTGAGCGACAGGTTGCGACGCGCCCAGTCCAGATAGGTTTTCGACAGGTCGACGCTGGTCGTACTGCGCGCGCCGCCCCTGGCCGCGTGAACACTGGCGGTGGCGGTGTAGCAGAACAGGTTGAGGAAGCGCTTGCCGGCCGCCTCTTTCTGAATGCGCAGGCGCATCGGCCGATGGTCGAGGAACAGGCCGGTGTCGAGGTAGTCGGTAAGGTTCACCAACAGCTTCACACCGCCTTCATTGACTTCGACAAACTTGCCCTGGGCAGCCTGGCGTTCGTACTGTTTGGTGCCGCTCTGACGCTCGCGACGCTTGACCACCACGCGGCTCTTGTCGATGTTCAGCGCCTGCGGAATCGCCGCCAGGGCATCGAACATGCGGATCGAGGCCTTTTCCGGATCGACGGATTTGGGTGCGGCATATTCCTGCACATGGACCCAATCGTGGTACAGGTCGATGGCCATGGAGTATTCCGGCATGTCGGCATCGTAGACACGATAGCAATCGACACCTTCACGCTTGACCCACTTGCCCAGGGCCTTGAGATTCTTTTGCAGGCGGTTGGCGAACATCTGCCCGCCTTCACTCAGGCGCGGCTGCTCGGGTGCAGGCGCCGGGGCTGGCTTGATCGGGTTGCCGTTCTTGTTGTACTTGCGCTCCTGCGGCTCGCTCGGGGCCTGATCGTAAGCGGCCTGCTCACGTTCGGCCTGACGCTGTTCCGGGGTACGACGCTCACCCGTGACGAACTGGTCCGGCAACACTTTGATCAGCAGCAATTTGCACGGCAAGGCACCGTTCCAGAAGGAATACTGCTTGTGGCTGCGGATGCCCATGCGCTTGCCCAGGTCGGGTGCGCCGGTGAACACCGCCGCTTCCCAGTTCAGACACGCCTGGCGCAGACGTTCGCCAAGATTCTGGTAGAGGTAGAGCAGGCTCGCCTCGTCGCCCAGACGCTCGCCGTAAGGAGGGTTACAGATCACCAGGCCTTTCTGGTTCTGGTCCGGGCGCGGCTCGAAGGTGGCGACTTCACCCTGATAGATCTTGATCCAGTCGCTCAGACCGGCCCGCTCCACGTTGTTGCGCCCCGGTTGAATCAGACGCGGATCGGCTTCGTAGCCACGAATCCACAGCGGCGGCCTGGCGAGGCCGGCCGCGGCACGCTCGACGGCCTCTTCATGGAGTTTTTTCCAAAGCGCCGGCACGTGGCCGAGCCATGCGGTGAAACCCCACTGCTCGCGACGCAGGTTCGGTGCAATATCGGCGGCGATCATCGCCGCTTCGACGAGGAATGTACCGACACCACACATCGGGTCTGCCAGCGCGCCGCCTTCGGCCGCGATACGAGGCCAGCCGGAGCGGATCAGGATCGCGGCCGCAAGGTTTTCCTTCAGCGGCGCCGCGCCCTGCTGCAAGCGGTAGCCGCGCTGGTGCAGGCTGTGTCCGGACAGGTCGAGCGAGAGAATCGCCTCGCCACGGTCCAGACGCAGGTGGACGCGAAGGTCCGGATTGAGTTTATCGATGGTCGGACGGTCGCCCTGGGGCGTGCGCAGCTTGTCGACAATGGCATCCTTGACCTTCAAGGCGCCGAAGTGGGTGTTGTCGATGCCCGAACCGTGGCCGCTGAACTCGACGGCCAGGGTGCCGTCATTGAGCATGTGGTCCTGCCAATCGATATCCAGAACGCCGTGATAGAGATCGTCGGCGCTTTTCATCGGGAAACGCTTGAGCACCAGCAGCACACGGTTGGCCAGGCGCGACCACAGGCAAAGGCGGTAAGCAGCTTCCATGGTTGCCATGCCGCGCACGGCAGACGTGTGCTCACGAGCCTCTTCAAGGCCAAGCCCGACGGCTTCCTCGATGAGCAGGCCTTCGAGGCCTTTTGGGCAGGTGAGGAAGAGTTCGAAACGATCGGACATGGGAATTTCAGAGCCTTTAGCTGAGTGAGCCGGCAACGCATTGCCGGCCCGGTTTTCAATCAGGCGCTTTTCTCGAAGAGCGCCCGCGTGGCACGAAGGTGTGCCTTTCCACCCCTGCTGCCCGGGTTAAATGAGCTTAGATGCAAGGACAGATAAAAAAGTTGATGCAACAAAATGTCATAAGTCGACCCTTCGTCGAATAGTCCCTTTCGCAACAGGAGCCATTCTCACCAAAGGATTAACCCGAACATTCAGCGCGGAGGCCAATCATACCGGGGTTTGCCATACAAAAACGCGATGAACATCTTGTTACTTATGGCCATACCACATTAATGGTTACGTCCTTATGACAAAACGATCATTCCCTCCATGTGACTCATTGGTTAGAACTCAATACAGGTTGGCGCCGCAACGACGCCAGCACCCTTGGCTCGCCACGCCGGCAGCGAGCCCCAACGGCAGAGTTTTTCTGCCTGACCTCGATTGAGGTCGACGCGATAAAAACAGTCAACAAGTGAGGGCTACACCCTATGAGAAGACTTAAGCGTGATCCGTTGGAAAGAGCGTTTTTGCGCGGATATCAATATGGCGTTGGTGGCAAATCCCGTGAGCTTTGCCCATTTACTCTACCGTCGGTACGCCAAGCCTGGATCAACGGCTGGCGGGAAGGACGCGGCGACAACTGGGACGGTATGACCGGCACTGCGGGAATCCACAGACTCAACGAACTTCACGCCGTCGGCTGACACAGGGCACACACTCCGACATACAATCTGATCAAGCAACGAATTAACCACGCGCGTCCCATCCGGACGGCGGGCTCCGGCCCAGGGGCTCCTTTATAGGAGCCCTTTTTTATGTCCGCTCTTCTGGCTCCCCGGCAATCTCTGTAGGAGCCAGGCTTGCCGGCGAAAGCGATCTCTGGGACGTCTTCGCCGGCAAGCCTGGCTCCTACGGGCGAAAGCGATCTCAAGGACGCCTTCGCCGGCAAGCCTGGCTCCTACGGGCGAAAGCGATCTCATGGACGCCTTCGCCGGCAAGCCTGGCTCCTACGGGATCAGCGCGTGGCTACGATGGCGTCCATGGATTCGCGGATCAGCGCAGGATCACGATGGCATCCACCAATCAGCAAATCAGCGCAGCGCCGAAATGGCGTCCACGGATTCGCGGATCAGCGCCGGCCCCTTGTAGATGAAGCCCGAATAGATCTGCACCAGGCTCGCACCCGCAGTGATTTTCTCGGCTGCGTGCTTGCCTTCGGTGATGCCGCCCGCCGCAATGATCGGCAAACGACCACCCAGTTCGGCCGCCAGCACCTTCACGGTGTGGGTGCTCTTGTCGCGAACCGGGGCGCCGGACAGCCCGCCTGCCTCGTCACCGTGTTCCATGCCTTCGACACCCACGCGACTCAGGGTGGTGTTGGTGGCGATCACCGCGTCCATGCCGGTTTCGATCAAGGCCTGCGCAACCTGTGCGGTTTCCTCGTCGCTCATGTCCGGGGCGATCTTGATGGCCAGCGGCACATGCTTGCCATGACGCAACGCCAGTTCCGCGCGACGGCTGGCCAGATCGGCCAGCAATTGCTTGAGCGAATCCCCGAATTGCAGGCTGCGCAGCCCCGGCGTGTTCGGCGAGCTGACGTTGACCGTCACATAGCTGGCATGGGCATAGACCTTGTCCAGGCAAATCAGGTAATCGTCGACTGCACGCTCGACCGGCGTATCGAAGTTCTTGCCGATGTTGATGCCCAGCACGCCCTTGTATTTGGCGGCTGCCACGCGGGCCAGCAAGTGATCGACACCCAGGTTGTTGAAACCCATGCGATTGATGATCGCCTCGGCTTCCGGCAGGCGGAACAACCGTGGCTTGGGGTTGCCCGGCTGCGGACGCGGCGTGATGGTGCCGATTTCGACAAAACCGAAACCCAGTTGCGCAAAGCCGTCGATGGCCGCGCCGTTCTTGTCCAGACCGGCCGCCAGCCCCACAGGATTCGGGAAGTCCAGGCCCATGACCTTGACCGGCATCTTCGCCGGTGCCTTGCACAGCAAACCGTTGAGTCCCAGACGCCCACCCGCGCCGATCAGGTCCAGGGACAGGTCGTGGGAGGTTTCCGGGGAAAGTTTGAACAACAGCTGACGGGCCAGGGTGTACATGGGCGGGTTTGACTCTGGGCTACGAAAAGTGGCGGCGATTATAGCCGGGCGGGAGGGTGGCAGGCGAGGAGGACGCAAAAAACAGCAGACGATGGCATATGCCTTGCACCTGCTCAGGCATCAGCATTCATGCCAATGACGGTATGGATGCCGGGCCAATGGCGTCGTCGCCCGGACTTGCGCGAGCAAGCCCCCGCACGACGTTTTTTTTGCAAGGTGAACACGCAATGAATGAACCGTCAGCCGCCTCCCTGGCCTGGGTCAATGGCAGCGATGCCCCGGAAAAGACCGAACTCAATCTCGGCTTCATGGCCCTGAGCGACTGCGCCTCGGTGGTGGTCGCCGCCACCCAGGGCTTCGCCCAACCCTACGGCCTGACCCTGAACCTGAAGCGCCAGGCGTCCTGGGCCAACCTGCGGGACAAACTGGTCAGTGGCGAACTCGATGCCGCTCACAGCCTGTACGGTTTGATCTATGCCGTGAACCTGGGCATCGGCGGTGTGCCTGCAACCGACATGGCCGTGCTCATGGGGCTGAACCAGAACGGCCAAAGCATCAATCTTTCCCGCGGCCTGCAGACGCGGGGCGTGACCAGTCCTGAAGCGCTTCACTTGCACGTGCACCAAACTCGCCCAAAACTGACCTTCGCCCAGACCTTCCCTACCGGCACCCATGCTCTGTGGCTCTATTACTGGCTGGCCAGCCAGGGCATACATCCGTTGCAGGATGTCGAGAGCGTGGTGGTACCGCCGCCGCAAATGGTCGCGCACTTGCAAGCGGGTCGTATCGATGGTTTCTGTGTCGGCGAGCCCTGGTCCGCCAGTGCGGTCCGGCAGGATCTCGGATTTACGCTGGCGACCAGTCAGAGCATCTGGCCCGATCATCCGGAAAAAGTCCTGGGCTGCACCCGCATGTTCATCGAACAATACCCCAACACCGCCCGGGCGCTGGTGATGGCGATCCTGCAGGCCAGCCGCTTCATCGAAGACAATGACGAAAACCGTCGCAGCACCGCGCAATTGCTCAGCGCACCGCAGTACCTGGATGCCCCGCTCGAGTGCATCGAACCGCGCTTGCTCGGCGACTACGCCGACGGCCTCGGTAACCGCTGGCAAGATCCACACGCCCTGCGCTTGCATGGCGAGGGCGAGGTGAATCTGCCGTACCTGTCCGATGGCATGTGGTTCATGACCCAGTTCCGCCGCTGGGGGTTGTTGCGCGATGACCCGGACTACATGGCAGTGGCGCGACAGGTCCAGCAGCTGGACCTGTATCGCGAGGCAGCGGATGCCGTCGGTGTCGCTGCACCGACCCGGGAAATGCGCAGCAGTCAGTTGATAGACGGCAAGGTCTGGGACGGAACCGATCCGGCCGGCTATGCCCGTGGATTCAAATTGCACGCCATGAGCGACAGCCTGTCGCTGCTTGCCAGCCGCTGACAGGAAACTACGAACATGTTGCGTATCCTGCTGATCAACGACACCGCAAAAAAGGTCGGGCGCCTGAAAGCGGCCCTGAGCGAGGCCGGCTTCGAGGTGATCGATGAGTCCGGCCTGACCATCGACCTGCCCGAACGCGTCGAAACGGTGCGTCCGGACGTGATTCTGATCGATACCGAGTCACCTGGCCGTGATGTCATGGAACAAGTCGTGCTGGTCAGCCGCGACCAGCCACGTCCGATCGTGATGTTTACCGACGAGCACGATCCCGATGTCATGCGCCAGGCAATCAAGTCGGGGGTTAGCGCCTATATCGTCGAGGGCATCCATGCCCAGCGGCTGCAACCGATTCTGGACGTGGCCATGGCGCGCTTCGAGAGCGACCAGGCCCTGCGCGCCCAGTTGCTGGCCCGCGACCAGCAACTGGCCGAGCGCAAGCGCATCGAGCTGGCCAAGGGACTGCTGATGAAAATGAAGGATTGCAACGAGGAAGAGGCCTACACCCTGATGCGCCGCCAGGCCATGAGTCGTCAGCAGAAGCTGATTCAGGTGGCGGAGCAGATCATTGCCATGAGTGAACTGTTGGGTTGAACTCCTGCGGCGCCTGTCAGAGCGCCTTCGCGAGCAGGCTCGCTCCCACCGTTGATCCGTGTGCGACGCAATCGCCCTGTGGGAGCGAGTCCGCTCGCGATTGGCCGCGACTCGGTCTCTGTTGTTGGCACAAATATCGCTAAGTAAAACCTACAGGTAACCAACGGCGGTTGCCCAATCTACGACAAAGACGTCGCTCACCTCATTTGCCCCATGGCGAATCAGGTGGCGGCGTTTTTTTGTTTTGGCCCCCGTTCGAGACTCCTACCAGCTGAGGTGCGCGATGAATTCAAGTTTCTGGAAATCCGGCCATACCCCGACCCTGTTCGCGGCCTTCCTCTATTTCGACCTGAGCTTCATGGTCTGGTACCTGCTCGGCCCTTTGGCTGTGCAAATCGCCGGCGACCTGCACCTGACTACCCAGCAGCGCGGGCTGGTGGTGGCCACACCGATACTTGCCGGGGCGGTACTTCGCTTCGTGATGGGAATGCTGGTAGATCGCCTTTCACCGAAAACAGCCGGCCTGATCGGCCAGGTCATCGTGATCAGCGCGCTGTTCGGCGCCTGGAAGCTGGGCATCCACAGCTATGAGCAAGCCTTGCTGCTGGGGCTGTTCCTGGGCATGGCCGGCGCCTCTTTCGCCGTAGCCCTGCCATTGGCCTCGCAATGGTATCCACCTCAGCACCAAGGCAAGGCCATGGGCATCGCCGGGGCGGGCAACTCCGGGACCGTGCTGGCCGCACTGATTGCACCGGTGCTGGCGGCGGCATTCGGCTGGAGCAACGTGTTCGGCTTCGCCCTGATCCCGCTGGTCCTGACCCTGATTGTCTTCGCCTGGTTGGCGAAAAATGCTCCGCAAAGGCCGAAAGCCAAGTCGATGGCCGACTACTTCAAAGCCCTTGGCGACCGTGACAGCTGGTGGTTCATGTTTTTCTACAGCGTGACCTTCGGTGGTTTCATCGGCCTGGCCAGCGCCCTGCCCGGCTATTTCAACGACCAGTACGGCCTGAGCCCGGTGACCGCCGGTTACTACACCGCCGCCTGCGTATTCGGCGGGAGCCTGATGCGTCCCCTGGGCGGCGCCCTGGCCGATCGCTTCGGCGGCATTCGTACCTTGCTGGCGATGTACAGCGTGGCAGCAATCTGCATGGCCGCCGTGGGCTTCAATCTGCCGAACTCCTACGCGGCACTGACACTTTTCGTCTGCACCATGCTTGGCCTGGGCGCCGGCAACGGCGCCGTGTTCCAGCTGGTTCCACAGCGCTTCCGCCGGGAAATAGGCGTGATGACGGGCTTGATCGGCATGGCCGGCGGCATCGGTGGCTTTGCCCTCGCCGCCGGCATGGGTGCGATCAAGCAAAGCACCGGCAGCTACCAAATGGCCCTTTGGCTGTTCGCCAGCCTCGCAGTCCTCGCCTGGTTTGGCCTGCACGGTGTGAAACGCCGCTGGAGAACCACCTGGGGTTCGGCCGCCGTGACGGCCGCGCGGGTCTGAGGTCGCCATGAGCCTGCAACTGAGTTTCGCCGAAGCCAGCGCCACCGGTCCGCGCGAAGAAAACCAGGACGCTCTGCGCCTGGTCACGCCGGCCCCTGCGCTGGCGGCCAGCAAGGGTTACCTGTTCGCCATCGCCGATGGTGTCAGCCAATGCGCCGATGGCGGCCTGGCGGCCCGTTCGACGTTGCAGGCCCTGGCTCTGGACTACTACGCCACCCCGGAGACCTGGGGCATCGCCCAGGCATTGGACCGTCTGCTGCTGGCACAGAACCGTTGGTTGCAGGCCAATGGCGGGGGGCAACCCTTGCTGACAACCGTCAGTGTCCTGATCATTCGCGGCCGACGCTTCACCCTGGCTCATGTCGGCGACTGCCGGGTCTATCGCTGGCACGCCGATCAATTGCAGCGCATCAGCGAGGATCACGTCTGGGACCAACCGGGCATGCAGCATGTGCTCAAGCGCGCCCTGGGTCTCGATCAGCATTTGGTACTGGATTTTCTCGACGGTGAGTTACGCCTCGATGAGCGTTTTGTACTGGTCAGCGACGGTGTGTGGTCCGTGCTGGGCGATACTGCGATTGCCGCCATACTGCGCGATCAACCGGATCTCCAGAACGCGGCACGGGCACTGGTCAATGCCGCACACCTGGCCGGTGGCCAGGATAACGCCAGCGCCTTGCTGGTGCGGATCGATGCCCTCGGTGAAACCGGCATCGGCGATGCGCTGATTCAGTCGCAGCATTGGCCGCTGCCGCCGGCGCTGAGAGCAGGACAGGCCTTCGAAGGTTGGCGGGTTGAAGCACTGCTCGGTCAGAGCCGACAGTCACTGCTCTACCGGGTGCGCGATAGCCAGCAGCAACCTTGGCTGCTCAAAACGCTCCCTGGCCACCTGCATGACGATCATCAGGCCGCACAGGCCTTGTTGTCGGAAGAATGGTTTCTCAAGCGTGTGGCGGGGCGGCATTTTCCCGAAGTCCACACGGCGAGTCAGCGTCAGCATTTGTACTACGTGATGCGCGAGTACCGTGGCTCTACCCTGGCGCAACTGTACGAGCAGACAGGGCCGTTGCCACTGCCCCAGTGGCAGGACCTGGCTGAACGCCTGTTGAAAGCGGTAGGCCTGCTGCATCGCCGACAAATTCTGCATCGCGATATCAAGCCGGAAAACCTGTTGCTGGGGGATGAAGGTGAATTGCGCCTGCTGGATTTCGGGCTCGCCTATTGCCCCGGCCTGTCCGAAGCCCCGTCCTCCCTCCTGCCCGGTACGCCCAGCTACATCGCGCCGGAAGCATTTCGCGGTGAAATGCCAACGCCGCAGCAGGATCTGTATGCAGTCGGTGTGACCTTGTATTACCTGCTCACCGGGCATTATCCCTACGGGGAAATCGAAGCGTTCCAGCATCCACGATTCGGCGTGCCTGTCAGCGCCTGCCGCTATCGCCCCGACCTGCCTGAATGGCTCGTGCAGAGCCTGGAACGCGCAGTGACGGCCGATCCGGCTCAGCGCTTCGAAACGGCGGAAGAATGGTTGCTGCTGATGGAGCAAGGTGAACGCCGCAGCCTCAACACGCGCCCCAGGCCATTGCTCGAACGCGAACCGCTGAAGGTATGGCGGGCCGTGGCACTGGCGTCGCTATTGATAAATCTCGCGTTTTTGTTTGCCGTGTTTCATGGCTGACAACGCTCACGATGATGAACTGTCCGTCATTCCAACCGAGGAACCTGTGATGAACGCAAAAGTCTGGCTGGTCGGCGCGGGCCCCGGTGATCCGGAACTGCTGACGCTCAAGGCGGTGCGGGCCTTGAGAGAGGCAGATGTCGTATTGATCGACGATCTGGTCAATGACGCCATCCTGGAACACTGCCGCAAGGCCCGGATCATCCCGGTGGGCAAAAGAGGCGGTTGCCGCTCAACACCCCAGGCATTCATTAACCGCCTGATGCTGCGTTACGCACGTCACGGTAAATGCGTGGCGCGACTCAAGGGCGGCGACCCCTGCATTTTCGGGCGCGGTGGAGAAGAGGCACAGTGGCTGCGTGAGCGCGGGATCGAGGTCGAACTGGTCAATGGCATCACGGCAGGGCTTGCCGGTGCGACACAATGCGATATTCCGCTGACGTTGCGGGGCGTTGCTCGAGGTGTGACGCTGGTGACCGCTCATACGCAAGATGGCAGCGACCTGAACTGGCAGGCACTGGCACAAAGTGGTACGACCCTGGTGATCTACATGGGCGTGGCCAAGCTGGGCAAAATTCGCGAACAACTGCTGGCTGGCGGGATGGCAGCGGGTACGCCGGTGGCGATGATCGAAAACGCTTCGCTGCCCCATCAGCGGGAATGTCGCAGCACATTGACAGCCATGGAGGCAGATGCCTTCGCCTTTGGGTTGAAAAGCCCGGCGATTCTGGTGATCGGCGAGGTCGCAGCAGAAAAGATGGAAAGATCGCAGCCTTCGGCAGCTCCTGCATTGGAATGCGTAGCCTTGTAGGAGCGAGCACGCTCGCGATGGAGGCTAACGATAACGCTGACAGCCTGATGCCCCGCTGTGTTCTGTTGTCCATCGCGAGCGTGCTCGCTCCTACAAGGGACGCGAGCCGCCATTGGCCAGAGCATAAACCGATCGCCCCACCAAATCGCAGGCAAAGAAAAGCCCGGCCTAAGCCGGGCTTCTCTCAGAGCTGAGATCCAATTACTTGGATTGAGCTTCAACCTGCGCTTCTACGCGACGGTTAACAGCGCGGCCAGCTTCAGTTTTGTTGTCAGCAACTGGGCGGGATTCGCCGTAGCCAACAGACTGGATGCGGGACGACTGAACACCGTACTGGTTGGTCAGAACTTGCTTAACGGCGTTTGCACGACGCTCGGACAGTTTCTGGTTGTAAGCGTCAGGACCGACGTTGTCAGTGTGACCTTCAACAGTAGTGGTGGTCGATGGGTACTGCTTCATGAAGTCAGCCAGGTTCTTGATGTCGCCGTAGCTGTTAGGCTTGACTACCGACTTGTCGAAGTCGAACTTCACGTCCAGCTCAACACGAACGACTTCAGCAACAGCTGGGCAGCCATCAGCGTCAACAGTTACGTTGGCTGGGGTGTCAGGGCACTTGTCAACGTTGTCGCAAACGCCGTCGTTGTCGCTGTCGGAGCAGACTTCAGCTGGTGCTGGAACCGGAGCGGCAGCTGGCTTGTTGCCGCCACCGAAGTTCACACCCAGACCTACGGACGGGATGTAGTCCCAACGGCCGTTGTCCAGCTTGTAGTCAGCTTCTACGCCAGCACGAGCGTAGACGTTTTCCAGGAAGTAGTACTTGACGCCACCGCCTGCAGTCAGGAAGGTCGACTGGTCACGGCCGGTGTGGCCATCAGCAGCTACGTTGGTCATGCTGCCGTGCTTGACGCCACCTTGAACGTAAGGACGCAGAGCGTCGCCAGCGTTGTTGAAGTGGTACTGAGCGTTCAGACCGAACTGGTCGCCTTCGATTTTCTGATGACCGGTACCGTTGTTCGAACGGGTGTAGTCATCGTTGTTGTAGGTAGCGTTCAACGAAACGTCGTCGGTCAAGAAGTAACCGATGGAGGCGCCAGGAGTGTAGCCGTCTTCAACGTTGTTCACGCTGTCGTTGTACTTCTTCCCGTAGTTGAGCTCGCCTTCAACTGCGCCTTGGCCTTGTGCCAGAGCGCCGAACGAAGTAGCGGCAATAAGAGTACCAATGGCCAAGCCCAAGGTGTTTTTCAGTTTCATCCGCGTTTTTCATTGACCTGTCCCACCAAAGGTCGCATCGAAGGATGGAGTTTTCG
>NZ_JBNNVQ010000056.1:0-37526 GCF_050280625.1 Pseudomonas sp. NPDC089569 | reverse complement strand
GCCCTGCATCAGGGTTACCTGCGCGGCATCCGTCGCAACAAGGGTGAGGTGCATACCGATTGCGAAGTACTGGGCCTGAGCCGCGACGCCCAGGGTCCCACAAGGAGCAGACGGCTATGAGCATAACGACGAAGGCCTGGACGACCTCCCGGCGCACTTCAAGGCCAGCGTGCTTGGCTGTCAGCTCAGTTTGCCGATTTCGGCGGGCCGACTGGCGTTGGGGACCTGGCAAGGCGTTTACCTGGGCGAGCACCGTGATCAAGGCGGTGCCCGTAAAGTCCTCGCCACCGTGCACGGTGAAGAGGCATAACCGCTGGTCACCAGCGGCTGTTGATTTTTTCCGGCAGCTTTCGACAGAGGGCAAAGCTGGGCTATAACTAATCTGCTTGCGCAAGTCATGAGGTAGAACATGAGCGACGATGATCTGGAAAACGACGACCTCGAAGTAGGCGACGAAGACGATACCGAAGAAGGTCTGGAAGCAGCGGCGGAAGACGTCGCTGAAGACGACGGTGGTGATGCTCCCGTTCCGACCGCCAAAGGCAAGGCCAAGGCAGCGGTATCGGTTGATGAGCTGCCAAGTGTCGAAGCCAAGAACAAGGAACGTGACGCCCTGGCCAAGGCCATGGAAGAGTTCCTGGCTCGTGGCGGCAAGGTGCAGGAAGTGGAGGCCAATGTGGTCGCCGATCCGCCCAAGAAGCCTGACAACAAGTACGGCAGCCGGCCTATCTGAGCCCGTTTGCCGCTTGCTGAAAAAGCCCGCCGTCGCTGCGGGCTTTTTCATGGGCGAGTCAAACGTGTGGGGAGGTTCGCGGGCAAGCCTCGCTCCTACAGGCGTAGGTCAGGCGCCGATAGGGTGGCTGTCAGTCCGCTATCGCGAGCAGGCTCGCTCCCACAGGTTTCCTCGTCAGGCTGAGGTTTTGTTCCACCGCGCCAACAACGCCGGCAATTCGATCAGGCTGCGGATTTCCGCGTCCGGCAAGCGATCGGTTTCCCAGGCTTTGCCCGACGGGTTGAACCAGATCGCCCGCAGTCCTGCCTGTTGGGCACCGGCAATGTCGTCGCCGGGGTGGTCGCCGATATGCACTGCCGTTTGCGCGGTTGCACCTCCGCGTTTGAGCGCCTCGTGGAACAGTCGTACATCGGGCTTGGCGATGCCGATGTCTTCGGCGCACAACGCAAATTTGAAGTAGTCCGCCAACCCCAGTCGCCGTACATCGGCGTTGCCGTTGGTGACTACGCCGAGGGCGTAGTGGTTGGCCAGCACTTCCAGGGTCGGTTGCACCTCCGGGAAGATTTCCAGCTGATGGCGGGCATGCAAAAACACTTCGAAACTCTGGTCGGCCAGGTCCGACGCTTCTGCGTGTGCGTAACCGGCCTCTTCCAGCGCGTGGAACAGTACCCGTCGGCGCAAGGCGCTGATTCGGTGCTTGAGGCCAGGTTCGCTGGTGAGGATGCGCTCGCGAATGCCCCACAAATGCTCCACCGGTACTGCCCCAAGGTTGGGCGCATGTTCGGTCAGCCATTGCCGTAATACGGCTTCGGCGCTGACGATCACCGGGGCGGTGTCCCACAGGGTGTCATCGAGGTCGAAGGTGATCAGTTGGAGAGTCATGAATCATCGCCTTTAATGCGTTTTGCCCGTGGATGGGCGCTGTCGTAGACCGAGGCCAGGTGCTGGAAGTCCAGGTGGGTGTAAATCTGGGTGGTCTTGATGTCCGAATGGCCCAGCAGTTCCTGTACCGCCCGCAGGTCCTGGGAGGACTCCAGCAAATGGCTGGCGAAGGAGTGCCGCAACATGTGCGGGTGCAGGTTTTGCCCCAGCTCGCGTTCGCCGGCGGCCTTGACCCGCAACTGAATGGCCCGCGGTCCCAGACGCCGCCCTTGTTGGCTGACGAACACTGCGTCATCCGCCGGGTTGGCCAGCGCACGTAATGGCAGCCACAGCTCCAGTGCCTCTCGTGCCTTTTTGCCCACTGGCAGCAGGCGGGTCTTGCTGCCCTTGCCGAGTACCTGGACCATGCCGTCCGCCAGGTCCAGTTGATCGAGGTTCAGTCCGGTCAGCTCCGAAAGGCGCAACCCCGAGGAATAGAACAGTTCGAGAATCGCCTGGTCCCGGCGCGCAAGAAAGTCGTCTTCGACCCCGCCTTCAAGCAGTTGCAGCGCGCGGTCAGTGTCCAGGGTTTTCGGCAAGCGGCGTTCGCCTTTAGGCGGTGTGAGGCCGTTGGCCGGATCGTGATCGCAAAAGCCTTCGCGATTCAGGTAGTGGTAGAGACCGCGCACGGCAGACAGCAGCCGTGCCAGGCTGCGGGAGGATTGCCCCTGGGCATGCAAGCGGGCGATCAGGCTGCGCAGGCGCTGGATGTCCAGTGCGGCCCAACTGCCAATGTTCTGTTTGACGCACCAGTCCAGCACCTTGTCGAGGTCGCGGCGGTACGCCGAAAGCGTATGTGGCGACACCTGCCGCTCACTGCGCAGGTGTTCGCAGTAAGCGTCCAGTTGCCGTTCCATGATCAGCGTACCGAGCGCAGTGAGCTGTTGATGCGTGGTAGCACGCGGCCCATGACTTCTGCGATGTAGCTCAGGAACAGCGTGCCGACCGAGCTTTTGTAGTGCTGCGGATCGCGGCTGGCGATTGCCAGGATGCCGTGGATGCCCTGGTGGCTGATGGCGACCACGGCGGTGGAGCCGATTTGCTTGCGCTGCTCTTCTCCGAACAGGAAGTCCAGTTCGTGTTCACGAAGGATGCCGCTGACGCTTTTGCCTTCCATCAGCAAACCGCCAATGGCCACCTGGGCCTCGGCGTGGGAAACCCAGCGGCCTACCGGCATGGCATTGTCACCGAGCAGGATGAGACTGACGAAAGGCACCTGGAAGTCCTGACGCAGGCTGTCTTCGACGCTCATCACGACGTCTTCCAGCGTGCTGGCGTCCAGCAGCGCCAGGATCAGGCGGCGGGTCTTGTCGAAGAGGCGGTCATTGTCGCGAGCCACGTCCATCAAGTGTGACAGGCGATGGCGCAACTCGATGTTGCGCTCACGCAGGATGGTCATCTGCCGTTCGACCAGGGATATCGTGTCGCCGCGCTGATGGGGAATGCGCAAGGCCGGCAGCAGTTCCTGGTGCTGGACGAAGAAGTCCGGATGAGCCTCCAGGTACGCGGCAATCGC
Source organism: Pseudomonas sp. NPDC089569 (assembly GCF_050280625.1). NCBI lineage: Bacteria > Pseudomonadati > Pseudomonadota > Gammaproteobacteria > Pseudomonadales > Pseudomonadaceae > Pseudomonas > Pseudomonas sp. NPDC089569. The sequence continues at coordinate 34,356 of NZ_JBNNVQ010000056.1, read as the reverse complement.
GGCCGCCTCCAGGCTTTCGGACGCTGATTCGTCGGACGGCAGGGCGGGTACCTGAGGCTTATCGGTCATGGCTTTGGCTCATTCAAAGACGTACTTGTCCTTCGTATACGCGTACTGCCGGGCCTGTCATCAAGACTGGTTGGCCAGGGCCCGCCCACTCAATGGACAGGCGCCCGCCAGGCAGGTCGATCAACAGCGGCGAATCCATCCACCCCTGGCTGATCGCTGCGACGGCGGCAGCACAGGCGCCTGTGCCGCAGGCCTGGGTTTCCCCGGCGCCGCGTTCCCAGACGCGTAGCTGTGCGCGATTGCGGTCGATTACCTGGATGAAACCGACATTCACCCGCGCCGGGAAGCGCGCATGGTGTTCGATTTTCGGCCCCAGCTCATGCACCGGCGCGTTGTTGATATCGCTGACGCGCAGTACCGCATGAGGGTTGCCCATGGAAACGGCGGCCAGTTCGACCATCGTACCGTCGACGTCGACCTGATAACTCAGTGCCTGCTCCGAAGCCTGGAACGGAATATCGGCCGGCACCAGGCGCGGGGCGCCCATGTCGACGCCGATCTGCCCGTCATTGCGCACATCCAGCTCGATGATGCCGCTTTTGGTCTCGACGCGGATCTTGCGTTTGGCGGTCAGACGTTTGTCGAGCACGAAACGGGCGAAACAACGCGCTCCGTTGCCGCACTGTTCCACTTCCGAGCCATCGGAGTTGAAGATCCGATAGCGGAAGTCCACGTCCGGATTGCTCGGTGCTTCGACGATCAGCAACTGGTCGAAACCGATCCCGGTATGCCGGTCGCCCCACAGCTTGGCGTGCTTGGGCAGAATGTGCGCGTGCTGGCTGACCAGGTCGAGGACCATGAAGTCATTGCCCAGGCCGTGCATCTTGGTAAAACGCAGCAGCATGGTTTTACTCCGGCAGCAGGCTTTCGCCAGCGAACAACTCGGCTACCGTTTCACGGCGACGCACTTCAAATGCCTGATCACCGTCCACCAACACTTCGGCCGCACGGCCGCGGGTGTTGTAGTTGGAACTCATGACAAACCCATAGGCGCCGGCCGAATGCACGGCCAGCAGGTCGCCTTCCTCCAGTGCAAGCTCGCGCTCCTTGGCCAGGAAGTCGCCGGTTTCGCAGATCGGGCCGACGATGTCATAGGTACGGGCAGCGGTGTTGCGCGGGCGTACGGCAGTGACGTCCATCCAGGCTTGATACAGCGCCGGGCGGATCAGGTCGTTCATGGCCGCATCGACGATGGCGAAGTCTTTGTGTTCGGTGTGCTTGAGGTATTCGACCTGGGTCAGCAGCAGGCCGGCATTGGCCACGATGAAGCGGCCCGGTTCGAACACCAGGGCCAGGTCGCGACCGTCGAGACGCTCGCGCACGGCTTTGATGTAGTCGGCAGCCAGTGGCGGCTCTTCGTCGCGATAACGAACGCCCAGACCGCCGCCGAGGTCGATGTGGCGCAGGTAGATGCCGCAATCGCCGAGGCGGTCGACCAGGCCCAGCAGGCGATCGAGGGCGTCGATGAAGGGTTCCAGGGTCGTCAGTTGCGAACCGATATGGCAGTCGACGCCGACCACTTCCAGGTTCGGCAGTTGTGCGGCGCGCACGTACACGTCTTCGGCGTCGGCGATGGCGATGCCGAACTTGTTCTCTTTCAGGCCGGTGGAGATGTACGGGTGAGTGCCGGCATCGACGTCCGGGTTCACGCGCAGCGAGATCGGTGCACGAACCCCCAGCTCGGCGGCCACCACCTGCAAGCGCTCCAGCTCGTCGGTGGATTCGACGTTGAAGCAGTGCACGCCGACTTCCAGAGCGCGACGCATGTCGTCACGGGTCTTGCCGACGCCGGAGAACACGATCTTGTCGGCGCTTCCGCCAGCAGCCAGTACGCGCTCCAGTTCGCCACGGGAAACGATGTCGAAACCGGCGCCCAGTCGCGCCAGGACATTCAGAACACCCAGGTTGGAGTTGGCCTTGACCGCGAAGCAGACCAGATGCGGCATGCCGGCCAGTGCATCGGCATAAGCCAGGTATTGGGCTTCGATGTGGGCACGGGAATAAACATAGGTCGGTGTACCAAAGCGATCAGCGATAGCAGACAGGGCAACACCTTCCGCGAACAGTTCACCGTCACGGTAGTTAAAAGCGTTCATGGTGCTCCCTTATTGGTAGACGTCGTGCTTGTGTGCTTTGGATGGGTGTTGTTGCGAGGATTGGGCCTGCGCTGCAGGATCCTGATCTTCATCAGGCAGATACAGCGGACCTTTTTGACCGCAGGCCGACACAAGGCAGGCAACGGCGAGGAGCGCAGCAAGGGAAGAGATCAGGCGCTTCATGGCGAAATCCTTGAAAATGCATTAATTGCGCCGGAGTATACCGGCCACCCGGCAGCTTGCCTATGCGATGGGGCTCCCGTCTGGCGGGGCTTGGCCGGTATCAGGCAATCCCTGTGGGAGCGAGCCGGCTCGCGAAGGCGTCGTGTCAGGCGACATCCATGTCGAATGTCAGCCCACATTCGCGAGCAGGCTCGCTCCCGAAGGTCTTTAATCTTTGCAATCGGCAGGCAGCGTCCGTATCTTGCGGCGCTTGAACCTGATCAGACACTTTTTGAGGTTGCCGTAATGAGTTTGTCCGAAGCCCGTTTCCACGACCTGGTCGATGCCACCCAGCAAACACTGGAGGACATCTTTGACGAGAGCGACCTGGATATCGATCTGGAGAGCTCGGCGGGTGTGCTGACCGTCAAGTTCGAAAACGGCACCCAGTTGATCTTCAGTCGCCAGGAGCCGCTACGCCAGTTGTGGTTGGCGGCAGTTTCCGGTGGCTTTCACTTCGATTACGACGAAGAGAGCGAACGCTGGATGTGCGACAAGAGCGAAGAGCAGCTGGGTGAAATGCTCGAACGCATCGTCAAGCAGCAGGCGGATGTCGAACTCGAATTCGAAGGTCTGTGACGCGGTGATCCAGCCAGCCCCTGTACGCGCGCCTAAACCGCTCTACAGCAATGTCAGCCCGGCAGTGCCATCGCCCTGTTGCGGTGTGTGCCGGCTCGATGAGCAGAAAGTCTGCCTCGGTTGTTTTCGCCATGTCGAAGACATCCGCGAATGGCGTTCGGCCGATGACGAGCGCCGCCGGGTGATCTGCGCCAACGCCGCCCAGCGCAAAAATAGCGACTCACCCCTGTAGGAGCGAGCAAGCTCGCGATGGTCGTTCGGATCACGCGGGGAATCAGATACCCCACGTTATCGTTGACCACCATCGCGAGCTTGCTCGCTCCTACAGTCAGTCATCAGGGCCTCACTTGTTTATTTTTTGAGCTGTGTTAGTGTCCGGATATGCCTCAACCCATCGAGGCTTGTGAAAACCCCGCCTTTTTTGGCGGGGTTTTGCTTTTTTTGTGCAGAAGAAAGGAGTCTGCCCTGATCATGACCGCACCTTCCATCACTCTTACCCGTCTGGACGTTCAGCGTCTGGAGCGTCTGATCGACAGCCTGGATGAAACGCTGCCGGGCGTTATCGCGCTGCAAACCGAACTGGATCGCGCCGATACACTGGTCGGCCACGATGAAGTGCCAGCGGATGTCGTGACCATGAATTCGCGCGTGCATTGCCGTGAAGAGAGCAGTGGCAAGGACTACCACCTGACCCTGGTTTATCCGAAGGACGCCAATGCCGATGAGGGGAAAGTCTCGATTCTGGCACCGGTCGGCAGTGCGCTGCTGGGCTTGAAGGTGGGTCAGCACATCGACTGGCCCGCTCCGGGTGGCAAGACGTTGAAACTGACCCTGCTGGAGGTTGAATCGCAACCGGCCAACGGCGGCGACTACAACGTTTGACCCGGCCTCAGACCTGCCCGAGCGCCTCGTTCAATGCGCGCTCAAGGTCGGCCTTGTAACGCAGATAGAGATTGCTTGAGCCCTGACCATCACCGAGCAGGCCGGACAGGTCCAGGTCGGTGATGTAGCAGCGATAACGTTCGGTCTCGCGGCGCTGTTCGACGATTTCCCGGGCAACCGCACTGAACAGTTGGTCGCCATGTTCCAGTTCTGAAAACTCCCGCTGATTGCAATACAGGGTGACCTGCACTTTGCCCTGTGCGGCTTTACCGATAATTGCCTGCACGTCATAAAAGGGTTTGTTGACCGGCGTGTGCGGTATCTGACGACTTTCGACCCGACGTGCCCGGCTGACGCCCGACGGTAACAGTTGGTAATACAAAGTTTCGATGTGCCGGGGGTGCAATGCATTCATCGGCAACAAGGCATCGCGCCGATACTGGATCGACTGCAGGAAGCGTTGCAGCGGCACCAGCAGGCTCAGTTCGTCATGCCATGGCAAGCGCTGGTGCCATAAGGCATTGAACTCATCGAGCACGTACAGATCGGCCATGTCTTCGTTGACCCGGTAAAACACCTGGACACAGTCCGGCTGGCCCATGGGCAGGAGCAGCGCGAGGTCGTGGTCTTCCAGCGCCATTGGGTCCAGGTGCAGCGGGCTGTACCGAGGCAGTTCTTCACTCAGATAGTCAAAGAGTGCCGGCAGCGTGGAAAGGGCGACATGCCGGACTTGGCCGGGGATCAGCTCCAGCACGTGATAATGCTGCTGGACCTGAATCAGGTAACGGTGATTGAGTTTGCTCAACAGCAGGTGCTGCGCCGTATCGAAGATGCCTTCGACACGTTGTGCAATGAATGGCGCGCGGTTATGGCAGAAGCAGCGCACGCGCAAATGCGGTTGCCGCGCGCCTTCAGGCAGATTGTTGAGGTAGTCGCGCAGGCAGTCGAGCAGGGCATGGGGACCGTCGAAGCGATTGACCAGCACTTCGTTCCAGCTATTGAGCGTGACCTGATCCAGGGTCAATACCAGGTTTTCCCGAACCCCTGCGTAGCTCAGGGAGTCGGTGCGTTCGGTGGTCATCAGGATGTTCAGGTCCCGGTGATGCTTGAGCGGATCGATACCGACATTCACCAGTATCAGCACTTCGCTGGGCACGCTCGCTTGCAGCAGGGGCTCTTCGGCGACGGTCGGCAAGGGCAGGACAATGCTTTGTTGCAAGCTGCCGAGCAGGTTGAACAGCTCGAACTCACTAAGGTCAGTACCACCCGGATGCAAGGCCAGGCGGGTGCTGCTATCGATCACACCATTGCGATGGCACCAGGTGAGCAGTTCGAGCAATTGGCGGCTGCGCTTGATCGGGGCGAAGTGCTCCCACTCAAGGGCGGTCAGGCTGCCGTTGTACAGCCCCCACTGGGACGGCCCCGATTCTTTGGGGTGGGTGGCGTGCACCAGCGTCAGGGTGTCTTCGGCCAGATCGGGGGCAATACCCGGATTGATGAACTCGACTTTATCGGCCTTGCGCTCGAAGGCGGCATACAAGCGTCGTCCGAGCACACTGAGATCGCGTTTGTTGATCAGGCTGGCGGTCTGTTCGTTGCGTGCAAACTGGGTCAAAAAGCGGTAGCTGTAATTGAGTTCGCTCACCAGGACGCGGCGTTCAGAGCCGACCTGACGGACTTTCCACTGGCTACGGCTGTCGAGCAGAGCCAGTTGGCGCGGGTCCCACTGCCATTCGTGGGCCAGGCGTTCGAGCAACGAGCGTTGCCAATTCTGCGTGCGCCCACCGCTGCCAGTGAGCTTGCGATTGACCTTCAGGTACAGCGCGCGCCGCACCAGTTCCAGGCGTTCCGGCTCGTTGCGGGCGATGAGGTATTCCTCGATACGCCGGTAAACCATGACGTAAGGGTCCAGTTCATCAAGGTCGAGGCGATTGGCGAACACGGCCTGTTTGAAGCGCAGGCTCAGGCACTCGACCCTGGGGTGTTCACTGGCGTAAACCTCGGTCAGGAGCAACTTGAGCACCGATTTGTACGGCGACTCGATGCCTTTGAACAATTGCCACAGCCCGGCACCGATAAACTCTCCCGGCGGGATGTAGGCAAGGTGTCCCAGGTCCAGGGTTTCGTCGGCACGAATGAAGCGCTTGGACATCAAGGTGTGTGTGTAGCGCTCGTAGCTCGATTCTTCATAGGCCGGCACCAGCCACCAGATCGGTGTGCGCCCGGCCAGCCAGATGGCCGTGCGATAAAACTCGTCCAGAAGAAGATAGTGCTGGGTGGTCCCGCAATCCTCCGAGCTCAATTGCGTGTCGCGCTCGCCAAGCACGAACCGGGCCGGGTCGATCAGGAAGAAGTGCGCTTCGGCGCCCTGGCTGGCAGCCCAGGCCTCAAGCAGTTGGCATTTCTTGCGCAATTCGGCGAGTTCGTTAGCGTTCAAGTCCGGCGAATGGCAAACCCATACATCCATATCGCTCTGGTCGGCCTGGGCGAGCGTGCCGAGGCTACCCATCAGGAACAGGCCGTGAACAGGGCGTGGCGGGTTGCTGCCGTGGCGTGGCTTGTAGGAAAACGAGCGGGTCAGGCGCTGGGCTTCGGCGAGGAGCTCGGTGTCCGGTTCGAAGTTCGACAGTCCGGCAGGTGTGCTGCCCGAAACGTAGCCCGGCAGCAGCGGATGATTGACATGGAAAAACAGTGGCAGCAGGTTCAGCACGCTTTGCTGACGGGTCGACAACCCTTCCATGGCGCGCGCCTTGCGCCCTTCGTTCAGTTTCAGAAAACGCGCGCGCAACTGACTGAGAACCTTGCGGTCGATTCCCTCGTCCAGATCGGGGCGGATTTCATGGGTGCGGGTCATGTCAGCTCAAACCGGCTCGCAGGCTCGGGCGCAGGGGCTTTCAGGTGAGGGCAGTTTAGCGTCTCGGTCCCGGGTCATTTAAGCTGATTTTGTTTTGTTGGCGCCAGATTTCTACCGCGTGGCGACGTCAGGTGGCCACCACTCAGTATTGCCCGCGGAAATCCCGGGCGGGGTTTCCGTGGGCGATAGGGTCATGTTCAGGCCGTTTCCTGAGCCTTGAGAATGGTCAGAACGGTTTGCACATTTTGTGCGGCGTCGCGACCCAGGCTGGTCAGATAGCCGCCATCGGCCTGGTCGATCAGGCCTTTTTCGAAGAGACGTTCGGCAGCAGCAATATGTTTCGGGGCAGCGGTCTGATGAATTTTCAAACCTTCCTGGGAACTGTCCAGGTTGAAGAGTGAGAGGACTTCCAGTTCGGCAACCAGCTCAGGGCTTAGCGACATAAGGACTCCAGACTTTCTAGGAATTGGATGAAAGCGCCCCTAAGTTGATCCGACTCGCGCGGCATGTCCAGTGCTGCGAATGGGTTATTTCTTTTCCGGCGGCAACTCGGGGAGTGCACGCAGTGCGGCTTCGTACCAATCGGTATTGAACGGGCGGTCTTCTTCGAGGATCGCGTCGATTTCCACCGCTAAAACGTGAGCCATCAGGTTGAGGATATCCTCTCGCTCGTAACCCACCAGTGTCAGCTTGTTGAAGGTCGCTTTGGCCGCGGGAGGATTTTCGCTTTCGATCTGGTTCTCGATGGCTTCGATCAGCGTGTTTTCGGCGAACGCTTCGTCGTCGTCCTGGTCGATGTCGGGGGTTGGCTCGCTCATGGCAGGCTCCTCAAGGAAAGATGGCCAGTTTACCCGCATTCAGTGCCGTGATGCTGCTGGCAGGAACATCCATGACGTTCTATAACAGGCACTGCCAACCCCCCTGCACGGCCTGGAGGCTTTGTGATGCTCAAGCTTTATGGATTTTGTGTCAGCAACTACTACAACATGGTGAAGCTGGCATTGCTGGAAAAGGGACTGCCGTTCGAAGAAGTGCCGTTTTATGGCGGACAGACGCCTGAAGCGCTGGCCATCAGCCCGCGCGGCAAAGTGCCGGTGCTGGCAGTCGAACAGGGTTTCATCAATGAAACCACTGTGATGCTCGAATACATCGAGCAGAGCCAGAAAGGCGCTCCACTGTTGCCTGTCGACCCGTTTGAGCGGTCGCAAGTGCTGGCCCTGGCCAAAGAGATCGAACTGTACATCGAACTGCCGGCTCGCGCCTGTTATCCCGAGGCGTTTTTCGGCACGACAGTGCCAGATGCGATCAAGGAAAAAACCAGGGCCGAATTGCTGCTGGGGATTGAATCCCTGGGCAGGCACGGCAAGTTCAGCCCTTATGTGGCGGGCGATAGCTTGAGCGTGGCGGACTTGTATTTTCTGTATAGCGTTCCACTGGCCTGTGGGGTCGCCAAGAAGCTTTTTGATATTGATCTCTTGGCCAAGTTGCCGGCGGCCAAGGCGTTGCTGGAGCGCCTGGGCGACAACCCGAATGTGCAGCGGGTCGCTGCGGAGCGGGAAGCGGCGATGCCGGCGTTCATGGCGATGGTCGCGGCCAGGAAGTAATTCCGTGTCGTCCTGAAGTCAGTCATCGCGAGCAGGCTCGCTCCCACAGGGTCGGATGTGCAAACGCGATCCCGTGTGGGAGCGAGCCTGCTCGCGATGCTTTGAAGGCTTAACGGCTGGCGAGCAAGGCCTGGCCGCGAGCCACGGCCGCCTTGACCTGCGCCGGGGCAGTGCCGCCGATGTGGTTTCGGGCATTGACCGAGCCTTCCAGGGTCAGCACGGCGAATACGTCCTGATCGATCTGGTCGCTGAACTTGCGAAGTTCTTCAAGGCTCATTTCCGCCAGGTCCTTGCCACTTTCCACACCGTATTTCACTGCATGCCCGACGATTTCATGGCAATCGCGGAACGGCAGGCCGCGACGCACCAGGTAGTCGGCCAGGTCGGTGGCGGTGGAGAAGCCGCGCAGGGCCGCTTCGCGCATCATCGCGTGTTTCGGCTTGATGGCCGGGACCATATCGGCAAAGGCCCGCAGTGAGTCGCGCAGGGTATCGGCGGCGTCGAACAGCGGCTCCTTGTCTTCCTGGTTGTCCTTGTTGTAGGCCAGAGGCTGGCCTTTCATCAGGGTCAGCAGGCCCATTACCGCGCCGAATACGCGGCCGGTCTTGCCACGTACCAGCTCCGGTACGTCCGGGTTTTTCTTTTGCGGCATGATCGAGCTGCCGGTGCAGAAACGATCCGGCAAATCGATGAACTGGAACTGTGCGCTGGTCCAAAGCACCAATTCTTCGGAGAAACGCGACAGGTGCATCATCGCAATGCTTGCGGCCGAGCAGAATTCGATGGCGAAATCGCGATCGGACACGTTGTCCAGCGAGTTGCCGCCGACGGCATCGAAGCCCAGCAATTGGGCGGTGTACTCACGATCGATCGGGTAGGTGGTGCCGGCCAGCGCGGCGCTGCCCAGTGGCATGCGGTTGGTGCGCTTGCGGCAGTCGACCAGGCGTTCGTAGTCGCGGCTGAGCATTTCGAACCAGGCCAGCATGTGGTGCCCGAACGTCACCGGCTGTGCGGTCTGCAGGTGGGTGAAGCCCGGCATGATGCTGCCCGCTTCACGCTCGGCCTGTTCCAGCAGGCCTTTTTGCAGGCGAGTGATTTCGCCCAGGATCAGGTCGATTTCGTCGCGCAGCCACAAGCGGATATCGGTGGCGACCTGGTCGTTGCGGCTACGGCCGGTGTGCAGTTTTTTACCGGTGACACCGATGCGATCGGTCAGGCGCGCCTCGATGTTCATGTGCACGTCTTCCAGGTCGACGCGCCAGTCGAACTGGCCGGCCTCGATTTCACCCTGGATGGTCTTCAGACCATCGATGATGCTGTCGCGCTCGGCATCGGTCAGTACGCCAACCTTGGCCAGCATGGTGGCGTGGGCGATCGAACCCATGATGTCGTGGCGATACAGGCGCTGGTCGAAAGTGACGGAGGCGGTGAAGCGGGCGACGAAGGCGTCGACGGGTTCACTGAAGCGGCCGCCCCAGGACTGATTGGTCTTGTCAGTGCTCATGAATTCGCTCGTATCGGCTGAAGAAAGATAGCGTTGAAAGCTGCGGCGGATAATAACAGGGTTGCCAACCCTGTCGCTGGTACTGGTCGACTGCTTTATCACCGCACCTGTAGGAGCGAGCGTGCTCGCGATGTACGTCAGGCCACCGCAGGGTGTCAGGCTGCCCGCGTTATCGTTGGCGACCATCGCGAGCATGCTCGCTCCTACAGTGAGTACAACGATATTTTTCAATTGAGCAATATCGTCCCGGCAACCGTCTACAGTTGGACAGTAGGAACCGCGCACTTCCCGATGCCGAAGCTGACTATAAGAAGAGGGGTGTTCACATTGCGTAACAGCAAACCCTGGGGCGATGTCTCGCCAATGCGGGCCTGGACCGCCAATCGCCCGGCAGATGAAAAATTAGCCGCCGGACGAGCGGCACTTTTTGACGCTCGCGCTAGTCTTAGCGTGGATCGCGGTGACGGACGTCACTTTCCCTGTCTACGCTATCCTTGTGCGAGACTCACGCAGGAATCCAGCGCAATATGAATGTCCTGATCGTTGATGACGACCCCCTTGCCCGCGAGCGCCTGAGCCGAATGGTTGGCGAACTCGAGGGATACAGTGTCCTGGAGCCCAGCGCCACGAACGGCGAGGAGGCGTTGGCACTGATCGACAGCCACAAGCCGGATATCGTTCTTCTCGATATTCGCATGCCAGGCCTCGATGGCCTGCAAGTGGCCGCACGATTGTGCGAGCGCGAAACCCCGCCCGCGGTGGTGTTGTGTACAGGGCCCGATGAATTTGCCGTGGAAGCCTTACAGGCCAGCGCCTTGGGCTATCTGGTGAAACCTGTGAGAACTGAACATTTACACGACGCATTAAAGAAAGCCGAACGCCCCAATCGAGTTCAACTCTCGGCCCTGACCCGGCCGGCCGCAGAAAGTGGCAATGGCCCTCGCAGCCATATCAGCGCGCGAACCCGCAAAGGGATCGAGCTGATACCGCTGGATCAGGTGGTCTACTTTATCGCCGATCACAAATACGTGACCTTGCGCCACGAAGCCGGCGAAGTGCTGCTCGACGAGCCGCTCAAGGCGCTTGAAGACGAATTCGGTGACCGTTTCGTGCGCATCCACCGCAACGCACTGGTCGCTCGCGAGCGTATCGAACGCTTGCAACGAACGCCGCTGGGGCATTTTCAGCTGTTCCTCAAGGGGCTCAATGGCGATGCATTGATCGTCAGTCGGCGCCATGTGGCCGGCGTGCGGAAAATGATGCAGCAGCTTTAAGTCGCTGGTCACAGGCAAACTTCACACCCGATAACCGGACATCCGGGGCCAGGGAGGCCGAGCAGTTTCTGATACAAGTCAAAGTGGATTTGGCTGAGCTGTTATTATCCGTCGTATCTATTCAGTACGGATTGATCCATGTCCTCTCGCCAGATCCGCATCGCAACCCGCAAAAGTGCTCTCGCCCTGTGGCAGGCCGAATATGTCAAAGCCCGTCTGGAAGAGGCCCATCCGGGTCTGCTCGTGACGCTGGTGCCAATGGTCAGCCGTGGCGACAAGCTGCTCGACTCGCCATTGTCGAAAATCGGCGGCAAGGGCCTGTTCGTCAAGGAACTGGAAACCGCGCTGCTGGAAAACGAAGCCGATATTGCCGTGCACTCCATGAAGGATGTGCCGATGGACTTCCCCGCAGGCCTCGGCCTGTTCTGCATCTGCGAGCGCGAAGATCCGCGCGATGCTTTCGTCTCCAACACATTCAACAGCCTCGATGAGCTGCCGCCGGGCAGCATTGTCGGCACGTCGAGCCTGCGTCGCCAGGCGCAACTGCTGACCCGTCGCCCGGATCTGGAAATCCGCTTCCTGCGGGGTAACGTCAATACTCGCCTGGCCAAGCTCGATGCCGGTGAATATGACGCCATCATCCTGGCCTCCGCCGGGTTGATTCGGTTGGGCTTTGAAGATCGCATTACCTCGGCCATCAGCGTCGAAGACAGTCTGCCGGCCGGTGGCCAGGGCGCGGTGGGGATCGAGTGCCGCAGTGCGGACAGCGAAATACACGCGCTGTTGGCACCGCTGCATCATCAGGACACCGCCACTCGCGTCACGGCTGAACGAGCCCTCAACAAACATCTGAATGGCGGCTGCCAAGTGCCGATCGCCTGCTACGCGGTGCTTGAAGGGGAGCAAGTCTGGTTGCGCGGTCTGGTGGGGGATCCGAATGGCGGTCTGCTGCTCAGCGCCGAGGCTCGCGGGCCCCGTGGTGATGCCGAGGCTCTGGGTGTGCGAGTGGCCGAAGATCTGTTGAGCCAGGGCGCCGATGAAATTCTCAAGGCGGTGTATGGCGAGGCAGGTCACGAGTGACGGGCTGGCGCCTGTTGCTGACGCGTCCGGCGGATGAGTCGGCGGCGCTGGGCAGTTTGTTGGCCGAGCAGGGGATTTTCAGCAGTAGCCTGCCGCTTTTGGACATCGTGCCGATCCCGGTCTCTGACAGAATGCGCGAAGTGATCCAGGATCTGGATCGCTACTGCGCAGTCATCGTGGTCAGCAAACCAGCGGCGCGGATCGCCGTCGAACTGCTCGATCGGTTCTGCCCGCAAGCGCCAGGCGTGAGGTGGTTCAGTGTCGGCGCTGCGACGGCGCAGATCCTTGAGGACCGTGGCCTGGACGTGAGTTTTCCGCAGGGTGGGGATGACAGCGAAGCCTTGCTTGAGCTTGCGGGTTTACGCGAGGCTATCGCTCGACACGATGCGCAGGTGTTGATACTGCGGGGTGAGGGCGGGCGCGAACTGCTGGCCGAGCGCTTGCGTGAGCAAGGTGCTAGTGTCGATTATCTGGAGCTGTACTGCCGCGAATTACCGCACTATCCGCCGGCAGCGCTGCCGGGACGTATTGAGTCGGAACGCCTGAATGCACTGGTGGTCAGCAGTGGACAGGGTTTTGAGCACCTGCACCAATTGGCCGGCGATGCCTGGCCGCAGTTGGCGCGGTTGCCGTTGTTTGTACCAAGCCCCAGGGTTGCCGAGCTGGCGCGTGCCGCCGGTGCCTTGACAGTTGTGGATTGTCGCGGCGCCAGCGCCGCGGCTTTGCTGACGGCGTTACGGGAGCATCCCGTGCCCGTTCTCTAATGCAAAGGATGGATACGTGAGCGAAACAGCCTTGCCTAAAGATGACGTCCGGCCCGTGCTTGATGCACCGGTTGATGAAACTCCGATACCTGCTGCAGTGCAGCGCCGTGGCAATGGGCTGGCAATCGTCGCGCTGCTGCTGGGTGCTGCCGGTGTGGCTGTAGGGGGATGGGGTGTCTGGCAGGTTCGACACCTGCAGGCGACCAACCAACAGCAGTTGAGTCAGGTACAGGCGTTAAGCGATGAGGCGCAAAGCCTGAAGCTCAATGAACAGCGCTTGAGTACCCGCCTGGAACAACTGCCCGGAGCCGATGTGCTCGAAGAGCGCGCACGCCTGGTCATTCAGTTGCAGGGTGATCAGCAGCGACTCAATCAGCGTCTGGAAACCGTCCTGGGTGCCAGCCGCAAGGACTGGCGCCTGGCCGAGGCCGAGCACCTGCTGCGCCTGGCCAGCCTTCGCCTGTCTGCGTTGCAGGACATCAGCAGCGCCCAGGCCCTGGTGCAGGGCGCCGACGAAATCCTGCGTGAGCAAAATGATCCCGGTGCCTTTGCCGCTCGCGAGCAGGTGGCCAAGACCCTGGTGGCTCTGCGCAGCACCGAGCAGCCGGACCGCACCGGGCTGTTCCTGCGCCTGGGTGCCTTGCGCGATCAGGTGATCGATCTCACCGAGCTTGCGCCCGAGTACAAGGATCGCGGCGAATCCCTGCTGGGACTGACCGCCGATGGCGATGGCGCCAGTCGTTGGGCGCAGTGGTGGGATCAGATCTCTCGCTATATCCGTATCGATTTCAATGCCGACAAAAATGTCCGCCCGTTGCTGGCCGGGCAGAGCCTGAGCCAGGTGCGCCTGGCGCTGAGCCTGTCGCTGGAGCAGGCGCAATGGGCCGCGCTCAATGGTCAGGCAGCGGTTTACACTCAGGCGATGAACGAGGCACGCGATGTGCTCAAGGGGAATTTCAACCCGGACAATCCGCAGAGCAAGGTGATGCTTGAGCAAGTGGCCGAGCTGAGCAGGCAACCTGTCACCGTGATCACCCCTGATCTGACTGGCACGTTGAGCGCGGTGCAAGGCTATCTGGAGCGGCGCAATATCAATGCCGAGGACTCGGTCAAGCCGCTGGCCAAACCTGCCGCGAACGCCGTGCAGGAGGCCACGCCATGAAGCGCCTGTATGTAATCGTGTTCCTGGCCATCGCTGCTGCGGCTGCGCTGGGGCTGGCGATTGCCGAGCATTCCGGTTACGTGCTGATCGCCTACAAGAGCTTCCGTTACGAATCCAGCCTGTGGGCGACTCTGGCCCTGGTGGCGTTTCTCTGGCTGGTGATCTGGGGCATCAAGGCCTTGATCGATTTGGTGCTGACGTCCGGTGGCGTGGTCAATCCCTGGTCGCGGCGTAATCGTAGCCGCCGGATTCAAGTGGCGATCGAGCACGGGCAGCTGGATCTGGCCGAAGGCCGTTGGGCCAGTGCTCAGCGGCATTTGCAGCGGGCTGCGGAAGCTGAAAGCCAGCCGTTGCTTTATTACCTCGGTGCCGCCCGTGCGGCGAACGAACAAGGTCATTACGAACAGAGCGACAATCTGCTGGAGCGTGCGCTGGAGCGTCAGCCCCAGGCCGAGCTGGCGATTGCCTTGAGCCACGCACAGCTGCAGACCGATCGCGGCGATACCGAAGGTGCCGTGGCGACCCTGCAGGCGATGCATGAGCGCCATCCACACAACGCGCAGACACTGCGTCAGTTGCAGCGTCTGCATCAGCAGCGCGGCGACTGGTCGGCGGTCATTCGATTGCTGCCGGAACTGCGCAAGGACAAGGTCTTGCCAGCCGCTGAACTGGCCGAGCTGGAGCGCCGCGCCTGGGGCAAGAATCTATCCCTGGCAGGGCACCGTGAAGAGGATGGAACCGTCGGCCTGCAATCGCTCAATCGCGCCTGGCAGCAACTGACTTCTGCCCAGCGTCAGGAGCCGCAACTGGTGCTTGCCTACGCCGATCAGTTGCGCCAACTGGGTGCGCAAGCCGAGGCCGAGGAGGTTTTGCGTACGGCGCTCAAGCGCAACTACGACAGTCATTTGGCGCGCCTGTACGGTTTGGTTCGCGGTAATGATCCGGCTCGCCAACTGCAACTTGCGGAGAGCTGGCTCAAGCAGCACCCGGCTGATCCAAGCCTGTTGCTGACACTGGGGCGACTGTGTTTGCAAGGCAGCCTGTGGGGCAAGGCGCGGGACTATCTGGAAAGCAGCCTGCGGTTGCAGCGCAACCCGGAAGCCTGTGCCGAGCTGGCGCGCCTGCTGGCGCAAATGGGTGACACCGAGCGCAGCAACCAGCTGTTCCAGGAGGGGCTGGGCATGCTGGATGAGCGCTTGCTGGCTGCGCCGTTGCCGGTCCCCGCTCACGCTTGAAAAGGGCCGCCCATGTAGCAGCCGGCGCAGTTCGAGTCGGCTTGCTACATGTAGTCCTATCAGGTCTTCAGTAGAGTCCTACAAAGGGCTACATCTGATCCTCTGGTTTCTGTCGGGTAATCCTTACACCTCTGCTGAAGAGTCCCTACCAGCCAGCCTTGAAACGCTGTCGGGCTTTACTCTACCGTAGCCGTCGGTCCCTACAGTTACGGAAAAGCCATGTCGTTGGCCTGCACACGCTCGTTGTTTTTCATGGTTTTCGTTGCGGGCGCCCTGGTCCTGGGCGTGTCCTACTATCTGGAATACTCCATCGGCCTCAGGCCCTGCGTCTTGTGCCTGTTGCAGCGGGTTTGCCTGGCGTCGCTGACAGGTATTTGCCTTATGGCTGCCGTGCAGGGCGCCGGTCGTCTTGGCTCTTTTCTGTATTGGTTGCTCGGTCTGCTTTGCAGTGTGGGCGGTGCGTTTACTGCGTGGCGACAAGTGCTTTTGCAAAACGATCCTGCTGATCCGTCATTGAATTGCGCAGCCGGACTTGTCGAGTTGTTCGCCAGTGCGCCATGGCCATGCATCGTGCGGCAGATGTTCGATGGCACCATCGACTGCGCACAGATTTCATGGACGCTGTTCGACCTGAGTGTTCCGGAGTGGAGCCTGCTGTTCTTTGTCGCGATGATGATCCTGAGTGTTTATCAGCTGTCGCGCCTTGTCTGGAGCGCCTTGCAGCGACCACTCGGCGGCGAGTCGTCGCACCGGGCCCTGGGGGGCGATTAAACACTTGTATGAACTTTATCGCGTGCGTACCTTGAAGCCACAGTCGCGCGGGCATAATCTGGCCCGCACCTGTCATTGGAATTATGTTGTTCGATGACGCTCTGCCTGATCGATTCTTGAGCTGCAAGAGTACGACGGGCATAGAGCAGCATGACCCACAAGGGAAGAGAGAACGCCATGCTCGAAAGTTGTCAGAATGCTCAGGAACGTTGGGGTGGAGTGCATCTGCTGATCGATCGCTGGTTGCAGGAACGTCACGAACTGGTTCGAGCCTATGATGCCCTCGGCGAGAGACCCGAGGCACTGGGTGAGAACCGAAAGCCTTTGCAGGAGTTTTGCGGTGTACTGGTTGATTATGTTTCAGCCGGGCATTTCGAGATCTACGAGCAACTGACGGGGGAGGCCAAAGCCTTCAACGACAAGCGTGGTCTGGAACTCGCCGAGACGATCTACCCGCGCATTGATGTCATCACCGAGAAATTGCTCGCGTTCAATGACCTGTGCGATGCCGGGAAATGTGTCGCTCAAGAGTTCAAAACGCTGGGTGGTCTGTTGCATGAACGATTCGAACTGGAAGACTGCCTGATCGAAGTGTTGCACACCGCCCACAAGGAAACTGATTCGGTCCAGGCCTGAAGCGCTTTCCCGCGATCCACCGAAACGGCGTGCCAAGGCACGCCGTTTTTCATTGTCGTCGTCAGCTCGTGGCACCGCGCAATTCGACTTCGAATACCAGCGGTGTGAAGGGCGCGATCAGGTCGCCGGCACCGTCGGCACCATAGGCCTGTGCCGATGGAATCACCAAGCGCCATTTGGCACCGACCGGCATGTTTTGCAGCGCGCTGCGCCAGCCGCTGATCACGCTATCGAGACTGAACCATTGTGGCTGGCTGTTCTGGTCGAACACGGTGCCGTCGGGAAGGCGTCCGACGTAAAGCACCTGCACCTTGCCATTGGGTCCGGCCGTGGGGCCCGTCCCTGGCGTCAGCTCCGTCAGCAGTATCCCGTCCGCCAGCTCGCGTACACCGGGTTTGGCTTTTTCATCGGCGAGAAAGCGTTGCTCGTTTTTCAGCGCCAACTCGGTTTGCGGTGCAGGGGACTGCATGGCAATCCGTGCCTCATGTTCAGTCAGAATCTGTTCGATCTGCTCGTCTTTCAACGCCAGCGGTTTGCCTTGATAGGCTTGTTCCAGACCTTCTACCAACGCTTTGAGTTGCAGGTCGGGAACCTCCTGGCGCAAGCGTTCGCCCAGGCTCGCGCCCAAGCTGTAGGCGAGATCGTGAGCTTCATTTTCCTGGTTTTTTTCGGCAGCCTGAGCCACGGAAAAAATCACGCACAGCGATAAAAAAAGGTAGCGCGACATGGGCACTCTCCGACCTGAAATGCGGCCGATTATGCCAGTGTGAATGCATTCGAAGGTGAACTGCTTTTGCTCGAGCGCAGAACATTTTCAATCCTTTGCAACGCAGCGCTTTGGATAGTGTCAAGATGCCCTAGCGGCGGTTGCTGCAGAGGTCTAGTATGAGCCGCACTCACGTCAGCCAGGAGGTAAACCATGTCGGCCACCAAGAAGCCAGTAAACACTCCATTGCACCTACTCCAACAACTCTCGGGCAGCCTGCTCGAGCATCTGGAAAACGCTTGCTCCGAAGCTTTGGCTGATGCTGAAAAACTGCTCGCCAAGCTGGAAAAACAGCGTGGAAAAGCGCAGGAAAAACTGCACAAATCCCGTACCAAATTGCAGGACGCCGCAGCAGCCGGAAAGGCCAAGGCACAGACCAAAGCCAAGGATGCGGTACAGGAACTCGAGAACCTGCTGGATGCGCTCAAGGAGCGTCAGTCGGACACTCGTGGCTACATTCTTCAACTCAAGCGCGACGCTCAGGAAAGCCTGAAACTGGCCCAGGGCATTGGTCGTGTACAAGAGGCTGTCGGCAAGGCGTTGACCTTGCGTGCAGCCAAGCCTGCTGCGGCTCCTGCCAGGAAAGTCGCTGCCAAACCGGCTGCTGCAAAAGCACCGGCCAAGCCTGCCGCCAAACCGGCTGCCAAAGCACCGGTAAAAGCTGCAGCCAAACCTGCCGCTGCCAAACCGGTTGCGGCAAGCGCCGCCAAGCCAGCGGCTAAAAGCGTTGCTGCCAAACCTGCCACCGCCAGGCCAGCAGCTGCGAAAGCCGCCGCCAAACCAGCGGCGACTAAAACCGCTGCTGCAAAACCAGCGGCAAAACCTGCTGCAAAAGCAGTGGCGAAACCAGCGGCAAAACCCGCCGCAAAAGCAGTGGCAAAACCAGCCGCTAAACCAGCCGCCAGAACCGCAGCAGCGAAGCCTGCAGCAGCCAAGCCGGCCGCTAAACCTGTGGCGGCGAAACCTGCTGCCAAACCAGCAGCAAAACCTGCAGCAAAAGCACCTGCAAAACCTGCTGCCAAACCGGCCGTGGCAAAACCTGCCGTGGCTGCCAAACCGGCCGCAGCCAGTGCAGCGAAACCAGCTGCCAAGCCTGCAGCCAAGCCAGCCGCTGCCAAGCCTGCTGCAAAACCAGCGGCCAAACCGGCAGTGAAAAAACCGGTCGCTGCCAAGCCTGCAGCGGCACCTGTTGCCAAGCCAGCCACCCCGGCTCCATCGGCAGCACCTGCTCCGGCAGCCGCCGCTTCGACCGTTGCACCCGCAACAGCACCAGCACCAACACCGGCCGCTGTTCCGAGCACAGCGACCACCACCCCAACCAGCGCTTCCTAAGAGCCGGTTACCGCGACGTGCAGCTGATGCAGCGCGTCGCGGTCCAGGTGGCCGGAACCCGCCACCATGCCTTCGAGCCAGGCCAACAGGTCGCTCGCCTCATGTCGGGGCCAACCCTTCGCCACACATTCCAGTCGCAGTAACAGCTGCCGTTCGGCTTCCTGTTCCAGCGTCTTCACTTGTTCGCGCAACTTTTGCAGCCCGGAGTCCTGCGCTGCCGCAGTTTTCCATTGCATACGCAAGGCTCGCAGTGGTCGCACGACCTCGGCGTCCCATGGCCTGGTCGTGTCATGAAGTTGCTGCAAGCGCTGCTCATCGCAGCTGATACCTTGCTGGCCTAGCCAGGCTGCGCACAGCAACAGGCACACGTTGCTGCCGGTCGACTGCAATTGCAGGCATGCCTGCTCAATGCCGGGTTGGGCATAGAGGGCCAGGGAAAAGCTCCACAGGTCAGAGGACATAGTGCTACTCGCGCCAGTTGCGAGCGAAGCTGGTAGACTCCGCCGCCATTATGATTCGACTTCAGAACCTGACTTTACAGCGTGGCCCTCAGCGTCTGCTAGAAGACGCCGAGTTGACCCTGCACGCCGGCCAGAAAGCCGGCCTCATCGGTGCCAACGGTGCCGGCAAATCGAGCCTGTTCGCCTTGCTCCGGGGCGAGCTGCACCCGGACTCGGGCGATTGCTTCCTGCCGGCCGACTGGCGTATCGCCCACATGCGCCAGGAGGTCGACACCCTCGAACGCCTGGCGGTCGACTACGTGCTCGATGGCGACCTGCGCCTGCGCCAGGTACAACGCGATCTGGCCGCTGCCGAAGCGTCCCATGACGGCGCCGCACAGGCTCGCCTGCACTCGGAACTCGACAGCGCCGACGGTTACACCGCCGACGCACGTGCTCGCAAGCTGCTGGCCGGCCTTGGGTTCACCAATGAGCAGATGGATCGCCAGGTCGGAGATTTCTCCGGTGGCTGGCGGATGCGCCTGAACCTGGCCCAGGCCTTGATGTGCCCGTCGGATCTGTTGTTGCTCGACGAGCCCACCAACCACCTGGACCTCGATGCCATCATCTGGCTTGAAGAGTGGCTCAAGGGCTATCCCGGCACCTTGCTGTTGATCTCCCACGACAGGGATTTCCTCGATGCCGTGGTCGATCATGTGGCTCATGTCGATCAGCGCAAGATCACGCTCTATCGCGGCGGCTACAGCGCTTTCGAGCGCGCCCGCGCCGAACGCCTGGCTCAGCAGCAACAAGCCTACGAGAAGCAGCAAGCGCAGCGTGCGCACATGGAAAGCTATATCGCCCGTTTCAAGGCGCAGGCCACCAAGGCCCGCCAGGCCCAGAGCCGGATCAAGGCGCTGGAGCGGATGGAAGAGCTGACCGCTGCTCACGTCGACTCGCCGTTCGATTTCGTTTTCCGCGAGTCGCAGAAAATTTCCAGCCCGCTGATCGATCTGTCCGATGCGCGCCTGGGTTACGGCGAGAAAACCGTGCTGGAAAAGGTCAAGCTGCAGTTGACCCCTGGCGCGCGCATTGGCTTGCTTGGCCCTAATGGCGCAGGCAAGTCGACCCTGATCAAAAACCTCGCAGGTGAACTCTCGCCGTTGGCCGGCCGGATGGCCCGTGGTGAAAACACCGTCGTTGGCTACTTCGCCCAGCATCAGCTCGACTCGCTGGACGCCAAGGCCAGTCCATTGCTGCACCTGCAGCGCCTGGCGCCCACCGAGCGCGAGCAAACCCTGCGCGACTTCCTGGGTGGTTTTGACTTCCGGGGCGCACGAATCGACGAGCCGGTACTCAATTTCTCCGGAGGCGAAAAAGCGCGTCTGGCGCTGGCGTTGATCGCCTGGGAGCGGCCAAACCTGTTGCTGCTCGACGAACCGACCAACCACCTGGACCTGGAAATGCGCCTGGCGTTGACCATGGCCCTGCAAGAATTCAGCGGCGCAGTACTGGTGGTCTCCCACGACCGGCACCTGCTCAAAAGCACCACCGACAACTTCTATCTGGTGGCGGACGGCAAGGTCGAAGAGTTTGACGGCGACCTGGACGACTACACCCGTTGGCTGGTGGATTATCGTCAGCGCAATGCGCCGGTCAGCAACACACCGGTGAACCCGGACAAGACCGACAAGAAAGCCCAGCGTCAGGCCGCGGCTGCACTGCGTCAACAATTGGCTCCCCACAAGCGCGAAGCAGACAAGCTCGAGGCCGAACTGGGCAAGCTGCACGAGAAACTGGCGAAAATCGATGCCAGCCTCGGCGACAGCGATATCTACGAACCGGCGCGCAAGAATGAACTGCGCGACCTGCTGGCCGATCAGGCCAAGCTGAAGGTGCGTGAAGCTGAGCTGGAAGAGGCCTGGATGGAAGCGCTGGAGCTGCTGGAAAACATGCAGGCCGAGCTGGAGGCGCTGTCCTGATGGAGGCACTCAAACTGCCGTTGCCGGCAGTGTGGGTTGAGCCGATCTGGCTTGGCGTGCAAATCCTGCTGATCCTGTTGGCCGCATACACCGCTCAACGTTTTGTCGCCAAAGGCCTGAACCGTCTCGGCGAGCGCTACCCGTTTCCGCCGCAGTTGCTCATGCCGCTGCGCGGAGGCCAGCGCTGGTTGATCATGGGCAGTGCACTGATTTTTGTCCTCGAACGCCTGGGCGTTTCGGCCACGGTGCTCTGGACGGCCCTTTCCGGTTTTGTCGCGGTCGCTGCGGTGGCGTTCTTCGCCATGTGGAGCGTGCTCTCCAACCTGCTGTGCGCGATCCTGATCTTCACGGTCGGCCCGTTCCGCATCGGCGATGTGGTCGAGTTGGTGGACACGACCGACAAGCCTGGCGTGAAGGGGCGGGTCGTGGCGATCAACCTTCTGTACACCACATTGATTGAGGCCCAAGAGCTCGGCACTGGCAGCGCCATGGTGCAGGTGCCCAACAGCTTGTTTTTCCAACGCTCGGTTCGTCGCTGGCGTGGCAGTGATGTGCTCCCTTCCAGCGGTTTTGAGAAGTAGGCCTTTCGTTGGCTGACCTATTGCCATCGTCGGAACGCCGCCCGGAGCAGGCTCGCTCCCACAGGATTGCGTATACCCTGTGGGAGCGAGCCTGCTCGCGATAGGGTCTTGAAGCTGTAAACGCTGGTCGGCAACCGCAACATCCTGCAAAAAATCGGTAGTCATTCTCCCAAATCCGCATTAGCTTGGACGTTTGTCACGAGTCCGAGTCGAGGTGTGCAATGGAACTTCAAACATGGCTGGCGTTTTTTGCCGCCTGCTGGGTCATCAGTCTGTCCCCCGGGGCGGGCGCCATTGCGTCGATGTCCAGCGGCCTGCAATACGGGTTCTGGCGCGGTTACTGGAACGCCCTGGGGCTTCAATTGGGTCTTGCACTGCAAATCGCCATTGTCGGCGCTGGTGTAGGCGCGATTCTCACTGCGTCAGCGACAGCCTTTTATGCGATCAAATGGTTCGGCGTAGCGTACCTGGTGTACCTGGCGATCAAGCAATGGCGTGCGTTGCCCAGCAACATGAGCGATGACGCGAGCCCTCGCCAGATCGGCAAGCCGATGGCCCTGGTTTTCCGTGGTTTCCTGGTGAACATCAGCAACCCCAAGGCGCTGGTTTTCATGCTGGCGGTATTGCCGCAGTTCATTGATCCGCACGCGCCACTGCTGATTCAGTACCTGATCATCGGTTTCACCATGATTTGCGTGGATCTGATCGTCATGGCCGGCTACACCGGGCTGGCCTCCAAGGTGCTGCGCCTGTTGCGCACGCCGAAACAGCAGAAACGCATGAACCGTACCTTTGCCGGGCTGTTCATTGGTGCTGCGGCATTCATGGCGACCTTGCGAAAAGCCGTTGTGTAAACGGCTGTAGCAAACAGAAAAGGCGACCCTGGTGGTCGCCTTTTGCGTTTTCATGGGGTTCACGACGCTGCGCGCGTCGGGTGTTCGCGCAGACAACGCTTGAGTGAAAGTGATTGGGAGGGAACAATATATTACTTCGTGTTTCCAATTGAGATTCATTCATGATTGCCCCGTCCCGATTCCTGGCCTGGCTCATAGCGCCGGTGTTTGCCTTATGCAGTTTCAATCTGCTGGCAGACACCGTGGAAGGGGCACCGCAAGCCCTGCATTTACTCGACTACATCAGTGCGGACTACCCGCAGGCGGTGCAGGCAAACAAGGTTGTCGACGAGGCTGAATACCGTGAGCAACTGACGTTCGTCCAGACCTTGCAACGCCTGGTGTCCGCCATGCCCGCCAAGCCTGAAAAGGCCGGGTTGGAGCAAGGCATCGGCACATTGCGTGATGCGATCGCTGCACGACAGGACAGCGCTGACGTTGCCCGTCAGGCGCGTCAACTCGGTGCAAAACTGGCGGTGACCTACGAGGTCAGTCAGGCCCCGATCATCACGCCTGACCCGACCCGTGGCGCTCCCTTGTATGCCCAGCACTGTTCGGTATGCCACGGCGATGCAGGGGCGGGCGATGGTCCGGCAGGTGTCGGCCTGACGCCGCCACCGACCAACTTGCGCGATCACGCGCGCCTGGATCATCTGAGCCTCTACGCAATCTACAACTCCCTGGGCCTGGGGATCGAAGGCACGGACATGCCGGCCTTCGCCGATCAACTGGATGATCGTCAACGTTGGGACCTGGCGACCTACATCGCCGGTTTCAGTGCCGATGCGGCAGCGGCCAAAAGCGACAAGCTCTACAACATTGCCGATCTGGCCCGCCAGACGCCGGCGGAAGTGGAGGCCGCCGAGGGCCCGCAAGCCACGGCAATCTTCCGTGCGCAGCGGGCGCAGCCGCCGCAGGTCAAGCGTGGCCCGGCGCAACTGCTCGACTACACCGCCGCCACACTGGACAAGAGTGTCGCGGCCTACCGTGCCGGCGACCACGAACAGGCATACGACCTGTCGGTGGCGGCGTACCTGGAAGGCTTCGAACTGGTCGAAAGCTCGCTGGATAACGTCGATGCCAACGTGCGCAAAGACACGGAAAAATCGCTGATGGCTTACCGTCAGTCCTTGCAGGATGGCTTGCCGCTGGATCAGGTCGAGCAACGTCTGGAGGCGGCCAAGGCCAAATTGAAGACTTCCGCCGACCTGCTGGGCAGCGATGGCTTGAGTTGGTCCCTGAGCTTCATCTCCGGCCTGCTGATTCTGTTGCGCGAAGGGGTGGAAGCGATTCTCGTGCTGGCGGCGATTCTCGCTTTCCTGCGCAACACCGGCCAGCAGTCGGCAGTACGCAGCGTCAACGTCGGTTGGGGCCTGGCGCTGCTGGCCGGTCTTGGGACCTGGGCGCTGGCGGCCTATGTGATTGATGTCAGTGGTTCGCAGCGCGAATTGCTGGAGGGCGCGACGGCGTTGTTCGCCAGTGTCATGGTGCTGTGGCTGGGCGTGTGGATGCACGATCGCCGCCATGCCGCCGCCTGGCAGGATTACATCAAAAGCAGCCTGGTCGGCGGTGGCGGGCGTTTTGGCTTTGCCATCCTGGCGTTCTTCTCGGTGTACCGCGAATTGTTCGAGGTGATCCTGTTCTACGAAACCCTGTGGCTGCAAGCAGGCCCTGCCGGGCACGACGCGGTGCTGGCCGGCGGTGCAACGGCGCTGGTGCTGCTGGTGGGACTGGCCTGGGTGATCCTGCGTGGTTCGGCACGCTTGCCGCTGGCGTTGTTCTTCAGCATCAACGCTGGCCTGCTCTGCGCCTTGTCGGTGGTGTTCGCCGGGCATGGCGTGAAGGCGCTGCAAGAGGCTGGAATTTTCGGCACCCGGCCGGTGCCGTTCTTTGAGTTCGACTGGCTGGGGATTCATGCCGATGCGTACTCGTTGAGCGCGCAAGCCGTGGCCATGATTGCGATCATCGTGTTGTACAGCCGTAGTCGCATGGCCGAGAAGCAACGGGTGCAGGTTTCCTAAAGCATTCGCTTCGCTCATGTTCGCGGGCAAGCCTCGCTCCTACAGGTTTAGCGTTAACCTTGTGGGAGCGGGCTTGCCCGCGAAGCTTTTCAACAGAGGAAAACACGATGCGTGTGTGGATCGATGCCGATGCCTGTCCTCGGCCAGCCAAGGACCTGGTGGTCAAGTTCGCCCTCAAGCGCCGGTTTGAAGTGGTACTGGTGGCAGGGCAGCCACAGATCAAGCCGGGCCTTGCCCTGGTGAAGCTGATCGTGGTGCCGAGCGGTCCGGATGCGGCCGACGACTACCTGGTGGAACACGCCGTACCCGGTGAACTGGTGATTTGCAGTGATGTGCCCCTGGCCGACCGCCTGGTGAAAAAAGGCGTGGCGGCGCTGGACCCACGGGGCAAGGAATTCGATGCGCAAAACATGGGCGACCGACTGGCGGTGCGCAACCTGTTCGCCGAATTGCGCGAGCAAGGGCAGGTGAGCGGTGGGCCGGCGCCATTCGGCGACCGCGAGAAGCAGGCGTTTGCCAATGCACTGGACCGCATACTCACCCGGCTATCCCGCACCCCCTGATCGTTCCCATGCTCTGCGTGGGAAACGCTCCGCGTTCCAGCCACGTCAGGTCCGTTGGGACGCGGAGCGTCCCGGGATGCATTCCCACGCGGAGCGTGGGAACGATCAGGAGGGAGGGATCGGGGTCAGGCGTCGTTTTCGTGGGTCAGTTCGAGCACGCGGTCGACCAGCTTGTTGATGCCGGAGGCGGCTTCGCTGATCGATTGCGCCAGCATGTAGGCTGGCGTCGTCACCAGTTTTCGCGCCTTGTCTTCGACGATGTCGCTCACTGCGCATTCCTTGTGGGTGGCGCCCATCTTGTTCAGCGCGGCTGCGGTGTCGGCGTCGTTGCCGATGGTGCAGGTCACGCCCGGGCCGTAGATCTTGGCTGCCAGGGCTGGCGATATGCAGATCAGGCCGACCGGTTTGCCGGCTTCGGCGAAGGCTTCGGTCAAGGCCAGGACGTCCGGTTGCACGGTACAACCTGTGCCTTCGACGGCGAAGTTGGAGAGGTTCTTGGCTGAACCGAACCCGCCGGGAATGATCAGCGCATCGAATTCATCGGCGTCTGCTTCGCGAATGTCCTTGATCTCGCCGCGGGCAATGCGTGCCGATTCCACCAGCACATTGCGCGATTCGGGCATTTCCTGACCCGTCAGGTGATTGATCACGTGAAGTTGCGCAATATTCGGTGCAAAACACTGTACGTGCGCTCCGCGTTGATCCAGGCGCAGCAAGGTAATCACGCTCTCATAAATCTCGGCGCCGTCGAATACGCCACAACCGGAAAGGATCACTGCAACTTTTTTGCTCATGGGCATTTCTCCAGATTCATGGCGTTAAATGTCCACTAATTTGTCACTCGTTGCCATAGGGTTGAATCGCGGCTACACATAGGATCTGTCCTCAAGTTTCCGCTCAGGGCGCGTCATGGACTTCATTTTGTATGCAGTGCCGTTTTTCTTTGTATTGATCGCCGTCGAGCTGCTTGCCGACCGGTGGCGTGGGGTGAACAACTATCGGGTGGCCGATGCGGTCAACAGCATCAGTACCGGCGTGTTGTCGACCACCACCGGCCTGCTGACCAAAGGCGTAGGGTTGGTGACCTATGCGTTCGCCCTCAAGCATCTGGCGCTGTTCGAGCTGTCTGCCGACAGTGTGTGGGTCTGGGTGTTTGCCTTCGTCTTTTATGACTTTTGCTACTACTGGCTGCACCGCATGGGCCACGAGCGCAACATTCTCTGGGCCGCGCATTCGGTGCATCACCAGAGCGAGGACTACAACCTGTCCACCGCCCTGCGTCAGACCAGCACCGGGTTTCTGCTGAGCTGGATCTTCTATCTGCCCCTGGCCGTGGCCGGGGTGCCGCTGGTGGTGTTTGTCAGCGTTGCCGCGTTGAATCTGCTGTACCAGTTCTGGGTGCATACCCGGCACATTCCCAAGCTCGGCTGGTTCGAGTGGTTCTTCGTCACGCCCTCCAACCATCGGGCCCACCATGCGCAGAATGCTCTCTACATGGATCGCAATTACGGCGGTGTGTTCATTGTTTGGGACCGCCTGTTCGGCTCGTTCCAGGAAGAAGACGACAATGTGCCGGTGATATTCGGCGTGACCACGCCATTGGCGAGCTGGAACCCACTGTGGGCCAATGTGCAGTTCTATGCGCAACTGTGGGCGGACGCACGGCGAGCCGAAAGCACCTGGGACAAGTTGAGGATCTGGTTCATGCGCACCGGTTGGCGGCCGGCGGATGTGGCGGCCAAGTACCCGATGAACAAGCCTGACCTGAGCCAGTTCCGCAAGTTCGAAGTGCCCCTGGACAGTCGCCAGCAGTGGTATGTCATTGCGCAGTTCGGCGTCTATGTCGCCTTGGGCAGTTATCTGATGAATCTGGAACAGAGCCTGCCTACGGCCGCGCTGGTGCTGGGGTGGGGCGCGGTGGCACTGGGGTTGTTCGTGCTGGGTGCGGCCCTGGAGAATCGGCCGTGGGGATTGAAGCTGGAGTTGTTGCGGCTGGCATCGAATGTGCCGCTGGTCTGGCTGGCGTCGGTGGTGGGGCTATGGCCGGCCAGCACGGTGGGCTGGGTCGGCCTGCTCAGTTACAGCCTGTTCAGTGGTATCGGTCTGTATTGCTGCCGAAACCGTTTCACTCGGCTGGCGTCTTAGGGTCGTCGGTCTGGCGGGTTTTAAGGGCTTGTTCGTCGGCGTAGACCTGCTGGGCAAGTCGCGCATTCTTGAAACGCCGACGCAACCATAGACCCAGTCCCAGGACGAGCAGGCCGCACAGCACCCACAATTCGTACTTCTTGATGCTGCCAAGCATGCCTTCCAGCACTGCACCGAAGTGATACGCCGCCGCTGCCAGCGCAGCGGCCCAGATGGCTGCGCCAATACCGTTGAGCAGCAAGTAGCGGCCAGGCGGATAGCCGGACAGGCCGATCGCAACCGGCATCACCGTGCGCAGGCCGTAAACGAAACGGAAGCTCAGGACCCAGATGTCCGGGTGCTTGCGGATATGTTCCAGCGCCCGGTCACCCATCATCTGCCAGCGGGGTTTGCGCGCCAGCAGCTTGCGCCCGTGCTTGCGCCCCAGGAAGTACCACAGCTGATCGCCGGCATAGCTGCCGAAGAACGCCACGACCATTACGAGGTTGAGGTCCATGTATCCGCGGAACGCGAGGAAGCCTGCGAGTACCAGAATGGTTTCGCCTTCGAAGAACGTGCCGAGAAACAGGGCAAAGTAGCCGAAGTCATGCAGAAATTGTTGGAGCATTGTCTGGGTGCTGGCGAAATGAACGCGCAGCCTAACCCTTCGGACACATTCAGGAAAGTGTCCAAATGTGTCTCGACGTGAACAATTCCTACAAGGACAATGGAATGCGGCTACGTGCCGCAGGATACGCACAACTGTCATGTGTTCGTCATAATGGCCGCTTATAACTGTCACGCTCGCCCGTACGCGCGGGCTCAGGAGTCTGCCGTGAGCTTCACCCCCGCCAATCGTTTGTTCCCCGCAACCCGCCTTCGCCGCAACCGTCGTGACGATTTTTCGCGTCGCCTGGTTCGTGAAAACGTCCTGACCGTCGATGACCTGATTCTGCCGGTGTTTGTACTGGACGGTGAAAACCGTCGTGAAGCGGTGGCCTCGATGCCGGGCGTCGAACGCCTGACCATCGATCTGTTGCTTGAAGAGGCGGCCAAGTGGGTCGAGCTGGGGATTCCGGCGCTGGCGCTGTTCCCGGTGACGCCGGTGGAACTGAAGTCGCTGGATGGCGCCGAAGCGTGGAATCCGGAGGGCATCGCCCAGCGCGCTACCCGTGCCCTGCGTGCTCAGTTCCCTGAGCTGGGCGTGATTACCGACGTCGCGCTGGACCCGTTCACCACCCACGGTCAGGACGGCATTCTCGACGAAGAAGGTTACGTACAGAACGACATCACCGTGGATGCACTGGTCAGGCAAGCCCTGTCCCACGCCGAAGCGGGCGCTCAGGTCGTGGCGCCGTCGGACATGATGGACGGCCGTATCCAGGCGATCCGTGAAGCGCTGGAGGTGGCCGGTCACGTCAATGTGCGGATCATGGCTTATTCGGCCAAGTACGCCAGCGCCTATTACGGCCCGTTCCGCGATGCGGTCGGTTCGGCGCTCAACCTTGGCAAGGCCAACAAGGCCTCCTATCAGATGGACCCGGCAAACAGCAACGAAGCCCTGCACGAAGTGGCGGCAGACTTGTCAGAAGGTGCGGACATGGTCATGGTCAAGCCGGGCATGCCGTATCTGGATATTCTTTGCCGGGTCAAAGAAGAATTCAAAGTGCCGACGTTTGTTTATCAAGTCAGCGGCGAATATGCCATGCACATGGCGGCAATCCAGAATGGCTGGTTGAGCGAAGGGGTTATCCTCGAGTCCCTGACCGCTTTTAAACGGGCAGGTGCTGATGGCATCCTGACGTACTTTGCCGTTCGCGCAGCTCAATTGTTACGAGAGCAAAAATAGCCCTCCCAGGAACATTCGATGAATACCGAAGTACTCACTGAAGTTGCCGTACAAGAAGCTCAACCCGTGGTTGAGCAAATCGACGAAACTCCGCCGGAACTGGAGCCTGCGCCACCTGCCTCGGTGACCGAGCCCGCGCTGGCGGCGCCGGCGATTGCCATTCCTGGCCTGGATGACAGCAGCCTGTACATTCATCGCGAGCTGTCGCAACTGCAGTTCAATATCCGCGTGCTGGAACAGGCGCTGGACGAGTCTTACCCGTTGCTGGAACGGTTGAAGTTCCTGCTGATCTTTTCCAGCAACCTGGACGAGTTCTTCGAAATTCGAGTGGCCGGCCTGAAGAAGCAGATCACCTTTGCCCGTGAACAGGCGGGTGCCGATGGTCTGCAACCGCACCAGGCGCTGGCCCGTATCAGTGAGCTGGTCCACGGTCATGTTGACCGCCAGTACGCGATCCTCAACGACATTCTGTTGCCGGAGCTGGAAAAGCATCAGGTCCGTTTTATCCGTCGCCGTTACTGGACGACCAAGCTCAAGACCTGGGTCCGCCGGTATTTTCGCGACGAGATCGCGCCGATCATTACCCCGATCGGCCTCGATCCGACGCACCCCTTCCCGTTGCTGGTGAACAAGAGCCTCAACTTCATCGTCGAGCTGGAAGGTATCGATGCCTTCGGCCGCGACTCCGGTCTGGCGATCATTCCAGCGCCACGCCTGTTGCCGCGCGTCATCAAGGTACCGGAAGAGGTCGGCGGCCCTGGCGACAACTACGTATTCCTGTCGTCGATGATCCATGCTCACGCCGATGACCTGTTCCAGGGGATGAAGGTAAAAGGCTGCTATCAATTCCGCCTGACCCGAAACGCCGACCTGGCGCTCGATTCCGAGGACGTCGAAGACCTGGCCCGTGCACTGCGCGGCGAACTGTTCTCCCGTCGTTATGGCGACGCGGTGCGACTGGAAGTGGCCGACACCTGCCCCAAACACCTGTCCGACTATCTGCTCAAACAGTTCAACCTGAGTGAGACCGAGCTGTACCAGGTCAACGGGCCGGTGAACCTGACGCGTCTGTTCAGCATCACCGGCCTGGACAGCCAGCGCGACCTGCAACACGCGCCGTTCACCCCGCAGATCCCGAAACTGCTGCAGAACAGCGAGAACATCTTCAGTGTGATCAGCAAGCAGGACATCCTGTTGCTGCACCCGTTCGAGTCGTTCACGCCTGTGGTCGATCTGCTGCGTCAGGCCGCCAAGGACCCGAACGTGTTGGCGGTGCGCCAGACCTTGTACCGTTCCGGCGCCAACTCGGAAATCGTCGATGCGTTGGTGGACGCGGCGCGTAACGGCAAGGAAGTCACGGCGGTGATCGAATTGCGTGCGCGGTTCGACGAAGAGTCCAACCTGCAACTGGCCAGCCGCCTGCAAGCGGCCGGTGCGGTGGTGATCTACGGCGTGGTCGGCTTCAAGACCCACGCCAAGATGATGCTGATCCTGCGTCGTGAAGCCGGCGAGATCGTGCGTTACGCGCACCTGGGTACCGGCAACTACCACGCCGGCAACGCTCGCCTGTACACCGACTACAGCCTGCTGACCTCCGATGACGCCTTGTGCGAAGACGTCGGCAAACTGTTCAGTCAGTTGATCGGTATGGGCAAGACGCTGCGCATGAAAAAACTGCTGCATGCGCCGTTCACCCTGAAAAAGGGCATGCTCGACATGATTGCCCGCGAAACCCAGTTCGCTCTCGACGGCAAACCGGCGCACATCATCGCCAAGTTCAACTCGCTGACCGATCCGAAAATCATCCGCGCGTTGTACAAGGCCAGCCAGTCAGGCGTGCGCATCGACCTCGTCGTGCGTGGCATGTGCTGCCTGCGTCCAGGCATCGCCGGTGTTTCGCACAACATTCACGTGCGTTCGATCATCGGCCGCTTCCTGGAACACACCCGGGTCTTCTACTTCCTCAATGGCGGTGACGAGCAGATGTTCCTTTCCAGTGCCGACTGGATGGAGCGCAACCTCGACAAGCGCGTCGAGACTTGCTTCCCGGTGGAAGGCAAGAAGCTGATCATGCGGGTCAAGAAAGAGCTGGAGTTGTATCTGACCGACAACACCCACAGCTGGAGCTTGCAGTCGGACGGCCGCTACATCCGCAACACGCCGACCGGCAACCAGAATCCGCGCAGCGCCCAGGCCACGTTGCTTGAGCGTTTGGGCAGTCCGATTCTTCCGGTTAGTAGCTGATCTTCGAGTAACAAAAAAGGCGATCCCCAAAGGGTCGCCTTTTTTGTTAGGCCACGGCCCCTGTAGGAGCGAGCATGCTCGCGATGGACAAGAGTGCGCCGCTGGGTGTCAGGTCTCCCGCGTCATCGTTAACGACCATCGCGAGCTTGCTCGCTCCTACAGGTCCTTAGCGGACGCTCAGTACGATGTCTACTCGGGTCAGCCACTCCGCTTCGATGGCGAAGTCGGCCTGGGTCAGTTGGTTGTCCTCCAGCCACTTTTCCGGGAAAACCACTTCCAGGCTGTTGCCGTTGGCATTGAGTTCCACCTGAGGCATTTGCTGGGTACCGCGAATGTGATGGAACAGGATCGCAAAGCGCAGCAACACGCACAGGCGAATCAGCTTGATGCCGTCTTCGTCGAATTCGGCGAACTTGTCCTTGGGGATGTTGCGACGGTGCCCGCGTACCAGTAGGGCGAGCATCAACTGGTCTTCGCGGGAGAAACCGGCGAGGTCCGAGTGCTCGATCAGATAGGCGCCGTGCTTGTGGTACTGGTAGTGGGCGATGTCCAGGCCCACTTCATGGACCTTGGCCGCCCAGCCTAGAAGTTCGCGCCAGACGCCGTCTTCCAGATCCCAGTCCTTGGCCACCTGATCGAACGCGTGCAGCGCCTTGCGCTCGACCCGTACGGCCTGTTCCTGATCGACGTGGTAGCGCTCCATCAGCGAAGTGAGGGTGCGTTCGCGCACGTCTTCGTGATGATGACGGCCCAGCAGGTCGTAGAGCACGCCTTCGCGCAGGGCACCTTCGCAGTGATCCATGCGTTGCAGTTCAAGGGAGTCGAAGATGGCTTCGAGAATCGCCAGACCCGCCGGGAAAATTGCCCGACGGTCAGGCTTGACGCCTTCGAAGTCGATCTTCTCGACATCCCCCAGCTTGATCAGCTTGCGCTTGAGCCAGGCCAGGCCCTCGGCATTGACCTCGCCCGAGCCTTGGCCGCCAGCCTTCAGCGCCAGGCCGATGGCACGGATGGTGCCCGAGGAACCGATGGCCTCATCCCAGGTCAGGCGGTGCAGGGCATGCTCGATGCCCATGATCTCCAGGCGTGCCGCGGTGTACGCCTGGGCGTAACGGGCCGGCGTGATCTTGCCGTCCTTGAAATAGCGCTGGGTGTAACTGACACAACCCATCTGCAGGCTTTCGCGCAGCAGCGGTTCGAAGCGCTGGCCAATGATGAATTCGGTACTGCCGCCGCCGATGTCGGCCACCAGGCGCTTGCCCGGGTTATCAGCGAGGGTGTGGGACACGCCGAGGTAGATCAGGCGCGCTTCTTCGCGACCGGAGATGACTTCTACCGGGTGACCGAGGATTTCTTCGGCGCGATGGATGAATTCGGCACGGTTGCGGGCTTCACGCAGGGCATTGGTGCCGACGATGCGAACGGCGCCGGTGGGCATGCCGCTGATCAGTTGGGCGAAGCGTTTGAGGCAGTCGAGCCCACGCTGCATGGCCTCTTCGCTCAGATGGCGTTCTTCGTCGATGCCGGCGGCCAGTTGGACCTTCTCCCCGAGACGCTCGAGAATACGGATCTCGCCGTTCTGGGCCTTGGCCACGACCATGTGAAAACTGTTGGAGCCCAGGTCGATACCGGCGATCAGGGACAGATTCTTGGCTTGGGATTGCGGCATGGTCAGGGTCTCGGTCGATTACCTCGACATCGTGCCACGATCAAAGGCTGCCGCCAACGCGCAGTGTTCAATGCCTTGATCCAGTGCAGGAAAGTCGGTGACCGTTGCGCGGTCAATCGCGAGCAGGCCCGCTCCCAGAGGTTAGAGGGTCCTGTAGGGGCGAGCCTGCTCGCGATGACGACATCACTGGCATTTCATGACCCGAGCCATATCCAAACTCATGAATCCCCATAGCGAGACTCAATCATCTGCAGCTTCCTGAACGAGGGAAGGGCGGCTATGATGGGCCACGTTTTTTTGCTTACAACCCTGGAGAATTCCATGAGCAGCGATCTTATCAAACACGTTAGCGACGCTAGCTTCGAGGCCGACGTACTCAAGGCTGAAGGCGCTGTACTGGTCGACTACTGGGCTGAGTGGTGCGGCCCTTGCAAAATGATCGCTCCTGTTCTGGACGAGATTGCCGAGACTTACAAAGGCAAGCTGACCGTTGCCAAGCTGAACATCGACGAAAACCAGGAAACCCCGGCCAAGCACGGCGTACGTGGTATCCCGACTCTGATGCTGTTCAAGAACGGCAACGTTGAAGCGACCAAGGTCGGCGCCCTGTCGAAGTCGCAACTGGCCGCTTTCCTCGACGCCAACATCTAAGCGTCGCTGCAAAGTGTCTTGAAAAAGCCCCGCAATTTGCGGGGCTTTTTGCGTATTGAGGGCTAGACGCTCCCAAACTCAGGTGTTACATTCGGCCCCGCACTGGTTTCTCCATTGCCCCCTGCAAGCCGTCGCCGACGCACTCCTTTTCGAATAAGTACGCGATCCTGTCGCCTTCTCCGCGGCGCGGCCTCATTAAGCCAAAAGCTTAATTTCCCCCCTCCATAAATGATTACGTCATTCCTATATGAATCTGACTGAACTCAAGCAAAAGCCGATTACCGAACTGCTCGAATTGGCCGAACAGATGGGCATAGAAAATATGGCCCGTTCGCGCAAGCAGGACGTGATTTTCTCTCTGCTGAAAAAGCACGCGAAAAGCGGCGAGGAAATCTCCGGTGATGGCGTGCTGGAGATTCTCCAGGACGGCTTCGGCTTCCTCCGCTCTGCAGACGCCTCCTATCTCGAAGGTCAAGCCGAAATCTACGTCTCTCCGAGCCAGAGCCGTC